>CALBZH010000001.1 GCA_937889795.1 uncultured Syntrophobacteraceae bacterium
ACAGCCTTCCGTGGCCCTGGGGAAGAGGATCGCCATTTGTCAGGGTGTGACCATGGCCCGCAACTATGGCTGGACGGTTGGGCTCAGGAAGGAAGACGTCATCTGCGTCCCGGCGGCGATTGTTTTCGGGCTCAGCGAAGCGGAGGACCCGGCCGGCGCTGTCACCGGGCTCTTTACGGAAGTGAATTTTTCGATCGATCGCGACCGGGCGGCATCGGAGACGGCTTCCATGAGCCGTTTCCAAAAAGGGGAGATCGAAGGCATCCTGATGGCCCCCTTGGCGAAGGCTTCGTTCGAGCCGCAGCTCGTCCTCTTCTACGGCAACCCTGCGCAGATGATGCGGTTCGCGCAAGCATGGTCGTACATGACGGGTGAGCGTGTTTCCGGGGAATTCGGCGGTAAGGTGGAATGCGACGAATACCTCATCACCCCTTTCAAGACCCAGTCCCCGAGGATGGTCATCCCCGGGAACGGCGAGAGGATTTTTGCCGCGACCCAGGACGACGAGATGGTCTTTGTGCTCCCAGCGGAGTCCTTGATGGACCTGGTAAAGGGGCTCAAGGAAGTTGGCAAGGCCATGGGCGCTCGTTATCCCGTGACGCCCTATCAGAACTACCAGCCTGATTTTCCCAAAGCACACAAACAGCTTGGCAAAGAATTGGGCATCCTGTGACAAGCGCCGCGCCTCCCCTTGCAGCAGACAGGTGCTGCCGGGATCGAGCGCATTGCTGGAGAAGAGAATCGCATCATGGCTGGCCGAGCTGGAAGAAAACGAAAGGGCGATGCCGTTAAGAGACGGCATCGCTTCTTCCTGAATCCGCACAACGACAAAATGGTTGCCCGATGTCCGGTCTGCAACAGCAGCACGAAGATTCAAAACCATGTGCTGGTCGTCAAGCTGAAGCCGGGTCAGCTCCTTCTGATGAATGTGCCATGTCGCGCCTGTCGGGAATGCGATTTGATCATCGCCAACCGGAAGAAATTGGAGGCTGCCATGGCCGACCGACTCAGGCAGGAGGCTCCTGAGCTCATCGGGAGCGACTACGCGGTAGCCGGAACGCTGGACCGGGAAGACTGGATGGCGGTTGGCAGCGGTGCGCTGGGACCTCAAGAAATCAAGGATCGAATGTACGCATTCAGGGACACCTGGAGCTTCGAGCTTTGATGTCCCGCACGCTACCTTCTGGTCTTGGGTCTCAGCTCCGCTTCAGATATTCACGGATGGCCAGGGCTGCCGCCGCGCCTTCTCCCGCCGAGCTCACCACCTGCTTGGTGCTCCCGGCACGAACGTCACCGGCAGCAAATACCCCGGGGATACTGGTCTCCAGCATGAAGGGCGCGCGCTTCTCGTAAGGCCCCGGCTTTGGATCGAGCAGCGGAAGGTCATGGTCGGTGACGACAAAGCCCCATGGGTCGAGGATGACGCCGCTTCCCCCAAGAAAGGCGGAATTCGGGTTGAGGCCGATAAAGACAAAAACGCCGTCTACGGGGAATTGCTCTTCCATGGCCGTCTGGGTGTTTTTCAACGTGAGGTGCGTCAGCTTGGAGCTCGCACCGTGGAATGCCCTGACTTCAGTGTGCCAGCGCACGTCAATGCGGGGATGCTCGAACACCTTTTCCTGGATCAAGCGCGTTGCCTTGAACGCTCCGCTCCGCACCAGGATCGTAACTCGGTCGGCGAACTTGGTCAGCAGCAGACTTTCTTCCGTCGCACTGTTTCCGCCTCCGATGACCGCCACTTGCTTGCCTTTGTAAAAAGGGCCATCGCACGTTGCGCAGAAATGAACCCCGGATCCGAGATAGTCGACTTCTCCGGGAACGTTCAAACGCTTGTATCGACTTCCGGTCGCGATCAGAAGGGCGCGGGCGCTGTACAGGCTTCCGTCATCGGTGCGTACTCCTCGGAGGTTGCCATTCTGCGTGAGCCCTGTCACTTCCTGCACTTGGAGGAGCTCCACCCCGAATCGCTCCGCCTGGCGACGAAGACGCTGCGAGAACTCGATTCCCGCAATGCCCTCCGGGAACCCGGGCATGTTGTCCAATTTTTCGGTCCCTGCCGCCTGTCCTCCAAAGGCCGCCCGCTCGATGACCAGCGTATCGATGGCTTCCCGCGCGGTGTAGAGGGCCGCGGTCAATCCGGCCGGACCGCCCCCGATCACGATGAGGTCGTAATGGGATCGAAGAGCTTCAGTCTTGAGCCCGAGCTTGGCCGCCAGTTGGGCGTTGGTTGGCTCCGTCAGGAAGGTGCCGTCCCCGAAGACGATCGTGGGGATGATCCGTTTGCCGGCGTTCTTCTCCATCACAAACCGCTCGGCTTCCGGGTCTTCCTCGATGTCCACCCAGTTGTAAGGGATTTGATGCTCGCCCAAAAACAGTTTGCTCTGACGGCAGTCGGGACACCAGTGAGCGCCATAAACCGTGATTTCCGTTTCACTCATAACAGTCTCCTGTGCTCGGTTGGCCATGATTGCTTCATCATGCCACCAATCCTGTGATCCGTCACTCGGAGATGTTAAAAGCTTGGGATCACCCATCTCACATTCAAAAAACAGGGGGAGGATGTATGCCGGGACAGTTCGAGCTCGATAGAAAATGCATCAATACGATCCGTTTCCTCGCGGTGGACGCGGTCCAACAGGCGCGATCCGGCCATCCGGGGGCACCCATGGGGGCAGCCCCGATGGCTTACATGCTGTGGGACCGGTTTCTGAAGCACAATCCCGCCAACCCCAAATGGCCCGATCGGGATCGCTTCGTGCTGTCTGCGGGACATGCGTCCATGCTCCTCTATGCGCTGCTCCACCTGACGGGCTACGATCTGTCTCTCGAAGAAATCCGATCCTTCAGGCAGTGGGAAAGCAAGACCCCGGGACATCCGGAATACGGGGCAACGCCGGGCGTGGAGGTCACGACCGGTCCTCTTGGGCAGGGCATTTCCAATGCCGTTGGGATGGCGTTGGCCGAGCGGTGGCTGGCCGAGCGCTACAACAAGCCAGGCCATTGCGTTGTGGATCATCGGACGTTTGTTCTTGCTTCCGACGGTGACCTCCAGGAAGGGGTTGCCAGCGAGGCGGCGAGTCTTGCGGGGACGCTCGGTCTGGGCAAGTTGATTGTGCTGTACGACGACAACGACATCCAGATTGAGGGGAGTACCGATCTGACGTTCCTCGAGGACGTGGCCCACCGCTTTGAAGCCTACGGATGGGGCGTCTTCGGACCGGTCGACGGGCTGGATCTGGCGGCCATCGAATCGGCTGTGGGAACGGCTGTGGCCGATGCCGATCGACCATCCCTCGTTATCTGCAAGACAACCATCGGGTACGGCAGCCCTCAGCAGGGAACCGCCAAGGTGCATGGTGAGCCCCTGGGCGAGGCCAACGTCCAAGCGGCCAAGGACCGATTGGGCTGGCCGCGGGAGCCGCTTTTTTACATTCCCGATGAGGTGCGCGATCACTTGAGCCGGACTGTCGAGCGGGGGCAGGCAGCCGAAGCAGCGTGGCGGGATGCAGTCAACCGTTATGCGGCAACGTTCGCGGAGGATGCGGCGGCGTTCGATCGCCAGCTTCGGGGGGAGCTGCCCCCGGGGTGGGACGAGGGTCTCAAGGATCTCTTTCCTGCGGATTCAAAGCCCGCGGCGACTCGGGCCAGCTCCGGCGTGGCCCTGAACGCCATCGCCCGGAAGGTCGATGGCCTGTTTGGGGGATCGGCGGACCTGGCTCCGAGCACCAAGACCCTCATCGCGGGCGAAATGGACTTTGCCAAGGGTCACTACAATGGCCGCAACCTGCATTTCGGAGTGCGTGAGCACGCCATGGGCTCCATCGCCAGTGGGATGGCCCTTCACGGGGGTGTGATTCCGTATACGGCGACCTTCCTCACCTTTTCCGACTACATGCGACCGCCCATGCGGTTGGCGGCCATGATGGGGATTCGTGTCATCTACGTTTTCACCCATGACAGCATCGGTCTCGGTGAGGACGGACCCACGCACCAGCCCATTGAGCACGTGATGGGGCTGCGCACCGTGCCCGGACTGACCGTGATCCGCCCTGCCGATGCGACCGAAACGGCCGAAGCTTGGCGGGCCGCTCTCTTAAGGACCGACGGACCGACTGCGCTCGTGCTGACCCGGCAGGACCTGCCTCTGATTGACCGGAACGCCTATCCGTCGGCCGAAGGGGTCCACCGTGGCGCTTATGTCCTCTGGGAAGGTGGCGCTGAACGGCTCGATGTGATCCTCATCGGCACGGGATCCGAGGTTGCCATTGCCCTGGAAGCGGGCCGAAGGCTGGCGTCGGAAGGCATCGGCTCTCGGGTCGTCTCCATGCCAAGCTGGGAGCTTTTCGATCGCCAGACCACTGGATATAGGGAATCGGTTCTCCCGTCCGCGGTATGGGCGCGCGTCGCCGTGGAGGCAGGAGTCAAGCTCGGCTGGGAGCACTATGTCGGCCTCCGGGGTGCGGTGGTTGGGATGGATCGTTTTGGTGCCAGCGCACCGGCCGAAGTCCTGTACGAGAAATTCGGGATCACCGTTGATTCGGTTGTTGCCGCGGCGAAAGCGATCCTGGCGTGACGGTCCTTGAGATGAGAAGGGGGGAAGCATGCAGCTGGCAATGATCGGGCTCGGGCGAATGGGGATGAACATGGCGCGACGTCTGTTGGGTGGCGGACATTCGGTGGTGGCATTCAACCGGACCCGAGACAAGACGGATCAGCTGGTGGGGGAGGGTGCGCACGGGGCTTACAGTCTCTCCGAAGTGGTCCAACGGCGCTCTCCTCCTCGCATCGTCTGGCTCATGCTGCC
>CALBZH010000002.1 GCA_937889795.1 uncultured Syntrophobacteraceae bacterium
GCTTCCTGAACCGAAAGGGCCGCAGCCGTCATGCGAGTCATTTCGGCGGCGCGCCGAAGCCCCTCTTCTCCCGTGCAGGCGTTCGCGATCCCGGCGTTGACCACCACGCCTTTGGATCGCCGATTCTTCGACAGCCTCTCTTTGCAGATTTCAACGGGCGCGGCGCAGAACCGGTTGGTGGTGAAAACGCCGGCCGTGGCTGCGCCTCCGCTGTCATCGGCCACGATAATGGCGCAATCGATCCGGTCTTTGTACCGCATCCCCGTGGCAGCGGCGGCCGCCTTGAACCCCGGGATTTGAAAGGGCTCCCTACTGACCACAGCACTTTTTGTATTTTTTCCCGCTCCCGCAGGGGCATGGATCGTTTCGCCCAACTTTCTTGTCCTTTCTAACGGCCGGCTTCTTGGCTACGCCCTCCGCCGGTCCAAAATACATCGGTTGCTCGGCCTGCTCCTGCCGGAGCTCCTCGACCTGCTCCTCGCGCTGGAGCTGGATGTGAAACAGCAATCGTACGGTTTCTTCTTTCACGCGCTCGATCATGTCCTCAAACAGATCATGCGCCTCCCGCTTGTACTCCACCAGAGGATCCCGCTGCCCGTACCCGCGAAGTCCGATCCCTTCCTTGAGGTGGTCCATGTTGAGCAGGTGGTCTTTCCAGAGCGAATCGACCGTCTGGAGCAGAACAAACCCCTCCAAGTCCCGCATGACCGGCTCGCTAAATTCCTTCTCCCGCGCCTCGTAGCGCTCGAGCACGCGATTCCAGAGATCCTCCCGCAGCGTCTCCTGGTCGATGTCCCCAAGCCCCTCCGCCGTCAGCGTGAGCTGAATCCCGAACGAGCGGGCGACCTCGATACACAGGTTCTCCAGGTCCCAATCCTCGGCATACGTCTTGTCCCCCGTGTACTGGTCGACGATGCCGTTCAGGACGTCTTCGGCCATGTCGAGAGCGACGGGCTTCAGGTCCCCGCCTTGAAGCGCTTCCCGCCGCTGCCTGTAGATCACCTCACGCTGCATGTTCATGACATCGTCGTATTCCAGCAGCTGCTTGCGCACCGTGAAGTTCTGGGCTTCGACCCGGGCCTGGGCATTCTCAAGGGCGCGGCTGATCATGCGGTGCTCGATCGGCTCGTCTTCTTCCATCCCGATCCGCTCCATGAGACCGGACAGCCGGTCCGCAGCGAAGATGCGCATCAGATCGTCCTCGAGGGACAGATAGAAGCGTGATGAGCCCGGATCGCCCTGACGGCCAGCGCGGCCTCGCAGCTGATTGTCGATCCGGCGGGCCTCGTGGCGCTCGGTGCCCAAAATGTGCAAGCCGCCCAATTCGGTCACCCCGGAGCCCAGCACGATGTCCGTGCCTCGACCCGCCATATTGGTGGAAATCGTCACCGCACCGAATTGCCCCGCCTTGGCAACGATCTCGGCTTCCTGCTCATGGTGCTTGGCGTTCAGGACCTGATGCGGGACCCCCTGCCGCTTGAGCATATCGCTCAGCCGCTCGGACTTTTCGATGCTCACCGTTCCAACCAAAACCGGCCGTCCCACGGAGTTCAGCTCCTTGATCTCGCGGGCCGCAGCGCGAAACTTCTCCTTTTCCGTTCGATAGATGCAGTCGGGGTGATCGGTCCGCACCATCTTGCGGTGCGTCGGGATCACCACAACGTCCAGCTTGTAGATTTTGGCGAATTCCGGCGCCTCGGTGTCCGCCGTACCGGTCATGCCCGCCAGCTTGTCGAACATGCGGAAGTAGTTTTGGAACGTGATCGACGCCAGGGTCTGGTTCTCGTTTTCGATCGTGACGTTTTCCTTGGCCTCGAGCGCCTGGTGCAGCCCCTCGCTGTAGCGCCGGCCGGGCATGAGCCGGCCGGTGAACTCGTCGACGATGATGACCTTGCCCTCCTTGACGATGTAGTCGACATCCCGCTTGAACAGGATATGGGCCCGCAAGGCCTGCTGAACATGGTGGAGAATGTCGATGTGGCGCGGATCGTAGAGGTTGTCAATGCCCAGGATGTTTTCAAGTCGCGCCACGCCTTCTTCCGTCAGGGCGACCGTCCTCGACTTCTCCTCTCTTGTAAAGTGAGCTTCCGCGGAGAGCTGCGGAATCACCTTGTTGATCCGGTAGTAGAGCTCCGTCGACTTCTCGGCGGGACCGGAAATGATGAGCGGCGTCCGCGCCTCGTCGATCAGAATGCTGTCGACTTCGTCCACAATGGCATAGTGGAGATCCCGTTGGACCATGTCGGCCAGGCGGAACTTCATGTTATCGCGCAGGTAATCGAACCCGTACTCGTTGTTGGTCCCGTAGGTCACATCGGCGTTGTAGGCGATCTTTCGCTCGGCGTCGTCCAGTCCGTGAACGATGCATCCCACCGATAACCCGAGGAATTTATAGACGGCCCCCATCCACTCGCTGTCGCGGCGGGCAAGGTAATCGTTGACGGTCACCAGGTGAACGCCCCTGCCCGTCAAGGCATTCAGATAAACCGGCAGGGTGGCGACAAGGGTCTTTCCTTCGCCGGTTTTCATTTCGGCAATCTTGCCCTGGTGGAGTACAACGCCCCCGATCAGCTGAACGTCAAAAGGCCGCATGCCCAGCGTCCGAATCGATGCTTCCCGGGCCACGGCGAACGCCTCGGGAAGGAGGTCATCCAGCGGCTCGCCGTTCGCCAATCGCTGCTTGAATTCCACCGTTTTTCCCTGAAGCTGCGCATCGCTGAGGATACGAATTTGAGGCTCGAGCTGATTCGTTTGATCCACAAGCGGTGCGATTCGCTTGAGATTCCGATCGTTCTGACTGCCAAATACCTTCTTGAGTAAGGCTCCTATCATCGTGCTGCCACTCTCTTTTCATCGGATTGGGGGAGAGAGAATCGGGTGAATCCACACAAAGAAGGGCACGTCATCCGTGCCCCTAAGCTTCCCGGTTGTTTCAGGCCAATATAAGCCACAATCTGCGAATTTGCAATTTACCTGCCACCACCTGCTGCTGTGATATGCGGGGATTATAAAAGAATACACGGATGGACACGGATAAAAGCACACGAATGAACAGGGATGAGAATCGAAGGGAAAAGATGTAGAGCCGAGTCATTAAGACCCTGCAGGCAGCGCGCTACAAGAGCGCATTTCCGTCTGCGCTGCCCCCTCCTCCATCCGTGTCCATCCGTGCGTATTGATCCGTGCTCATCCGTGTCAGTCTTTCGTCTTTGCACTCGCGGCAGACTCCGCCCCTCGGGGAATCACATCGTAGACCAGCGCCACCTCGTCGCATTCGGGAAACTTCGGGCAATGCAGGCAATCCGCCCAGATCTTGTGAGGAAACACATTCTTGTCCACGACTCGAAAGCCCATGTGCTCAAAGAAGGCCGTCTCGTAGGTGAGGGTGAACAGCCTCTGAATCCCTAGCTCACGGGCTTCTTCAAGACAGGCCTCCACCAGCCTTCGACCGTACCCTTTTCCTTGCCGACCTTCGTCCACGGCCAGCGAGCGGATTTCGGCCAAGTCCTCCCAGATGATGTGGAGGCTGCAGCATCCCACGACGTGACCCGACTCCTCGTCCTGGACCACGAACATGTCTCGGATGTTCGTGTAAAGCTCGCTCAGGGACCGGGGGAGCAGTTTGCCCTGCTGCGCGAATCGCCCCAGCATCTTCTGGATGGGGGCCACGTCGCGTACGTGGGCCTTTCGTATCGCAGTGGATTTCATCGAACGCCTTTCTGGGTGGACTGGGCCTCAGGACCTGGCTCGCCGCTTGAGCAGCCTGCCCAGTGAGCTCAGGAAATGGTCGACTTCTTCGTCGGTCGTCGCGTAGCCGGGCGACACGCGAACCGTCCCGTCCGGAAAGGTGGCCAATGTCCGATGCGCGGCCGGGGCGCAGTGGAGTCCCGACCGAACGGCGATGTCAAAGGTCTCGTCCAGCAGGTATGCGACATCGCCCGCGTTCATGCCCTCTACGACAAACGACACGGTTCCAGTGCCCCGCACTTCGGGAGACAGGACACGCACCCCGGGAAGCTCAACGAGAGCGGTCTCCATTCGGTCGGCGAGGGCCAGTTCATGCGCAAGAATGCTTTCGATGCCGCTCTCGTTCAAGTAGTCGATGCCGGCCATCACCCCCGCGATTCCAGGCAAGTTGACGGTTCCACTTTCATAGCGGTCGGGACGCAGAAGCGGCTGCACCGGCTCCTCGGAGCGGCTGCCGGTTCCCCCTTCCATCAAGGGCAGCACGTCAAGGTCCCCTCGGATGAACACGATACCCACACCCGGTGGCCCAAGCAGCCCTTTGTGCCCGGAGCAAGCGAGCATCCCGAGCTTCCACCCGTCCACGTCGATCGGCTGCACCCCGGCGGTCTGAGCCGCATCCAGGAGCAGCGGAACCCCGTGAGACTCGCATAGCCGAGCGATCTCGGCAACCGGTTGAAGGGCGCCGTTCACGTTGGAGGCGTGGTTCAAAACGACCAGTCGGGGTCTTGTTGCGAGCTCAAGTGCAAGGCCTTGAAGGTCGATCAGTCCCCCGGCCCGATGCGGCATCACCTCCACCTGGACGCGCTCCCCTCTCAGGCGCTCCAACGGACGCACGACGGAATTGTGCTCCATGGGAGAGATGAGAACCCGGTCCCCCGGGCGCACCCACCCCTTGATCAGCAGATTCAAGCTTTCCGTCGCATTTTTCGTGAATGCCAGGAGGGACGGGTCGCCGACACCAAGCAATGTCGCCGCCCGCCCACGCGCCCGCGACACCAGGTCGGATGCGCTCCGAGCCATCCGGTGCGAACCGCGACCGGGCGATCCGCCCATCTCCCGTAGAGCCTGCTCTGCCGCGGCGAGCACGGACGGAGGCTTGGGCCAGCTCGCTGCGGCATTGTCCAGATAGAGCGTCATGTCACGTCACCCACCACGCGATCGAACCCGCTATACACGGTGAACTTGCCGGCGCGCGCGTAGCCGATCAGGGTGATGTTCAGCGAGCGGGCGAGCTCGATGGCCAGTGAGCTTGCCGTGTTCCGGCTGACGACCATCGGAAGCCCAATCTTCGCCGCTTTAATGACAATCTCCGAGGTGAGTCTCCCCGTCGTCAGCAATAGTTTATCATCCAGCGAAACCTTGTTCAGGAGCACGTATCCGGCAATCATGTCTACCGCGTTGTGACGTCCGATGTCGTCGCGAAAGAGAACCACCCGGTCGGGCTCCATCAAAGCCGTGTTGTGGACCCCGTGCGTGTGCCGATACGTTTCGCTCAGCCGGTTGAGATCCTCGACCCGCTCCACGATCTGGTGAGGTCGCACCTTGAGGCTGCTTTCATTGGGGTGACTCAAGAGCGCGTCCAAGGCGAAATAGAAGAGCGAACCCTTGCCGCATCCCGAGGTAACGGTTCGCTTTTGCCACAAGCGGTTCGCGAAGGCCGACTCCGACCGGGATGACACATCGATTGTCCCTGCCTCCGGATCGACTTCAACCTTGACGAGATCTTCCAGGCTCTCCAAAAAGCCTTCCCCATGGAAGAAGCCCACTGCCAATTCATCCACGTGGTGTCCGGCGCACAGCAGGGTCAGAATCTCCTTGCCGTTGAGACGAAGGGTGTAGGCTTTCTCCTGGATCACCCAATGCGGACGCCGATCGTGATATCCAAGACGATCATAGGTTCGCGCCTCCACCGACCGAATGTGCTCAGCCGGCGATGAAATAGAGGATTTGGTGTCCGTGCCCCTTCCCTTCTCCATGGCGATCATTCCCCCCGAGCCGCCAGGCGGCTGCGGTAGTCCGCAAGGATATCACCGTGATCGAAGGCTAGCGGCGTCGGCAGTTGGTCCAGAGGAAAAACGACCACCCGGGCCGCATCGTCGGCGGCTCGAGGCTCACCACGCCCGTCCGCCGTGAACACCACCGTCACCGTGTGGTGTCTTGGGTCCCGACGCGGGTCCGAATAGGCTCTGAACTGGGCAAGCCGGTCAAGCTCGAGGCCCGTTTCCTCCTGAATCTCGCGGCGGACGGCCTCCTCGAGGCTTTCGCCGTAATCCACGAATCCTCCGGGCAGCGCCCACCCGTATGGGGGATTCTTCCTTTCGATGAGGACCACTCCCTGAGCACCCAGGGAGACAATCGCGTCAACCGTTAGAAATGGGTTGCGATAGACGGTGACCTGGGCACCGCAAGTCGGACAGTGAACGCTGTTTCCTGCCATTGCATGCTCGCTGACCAAAGGCGCTTTTCCCTTGGCGACGTGATGCCGCCACAGACATGGAGATTAAGCAGGACGAACGTCCTTTGGCTTCCTAAGGACCAGATGCTCCAGAGCCAGAACCAAAACGATGCCAACAATCAGTCCGTTCCCACAAAACACACGCAGGGATGTCGGCATCGAAGCCATGAACGGCTCGGGTAGGAACCCGACCATCGTACCGATGAGCAGAGGCAGCCCCACCACGAAATAGTCCCGAATGGTCGGTCCTCCTCCGGCAACGACCGCCAGCCCGGCTCCCACCTGGGCACCCATCGCCGTACAGAGCGCCGCGCCGACCACCGGCCCGGGAATCATGGAGAGCAATGCCGCCAGCTTCGGCAAAAAGGCAGCCGCAATCATAATGATACCGCACCAGGCAACCGCGTAGCGACTCGCCACCCGGTTGGCAAGGATCACCCCGGGACTCATGCTGTAGCTCACCGTCCCCACCAGCCCCAGAAGACCGCAGCAAATCCCTCCCAGGCCATTCACCAGAACGCCTCGGGAAATGGCTTCAGGCAGGCGTGCATTGTCGGTGATGCGTGCAACACCGACAATGCAAGATCGGAAGAGCACACGTCTGAACTCCAGTCACGAGTGGATATCTCG
>CALBZH010000003.1 GCA_937889795.1 uncultured Syntrophobacteraceae bacterium
AAATCCATCCCTTCAACCTTGCCATGGATGCCGTGAAGGCCTTTGGGCCCAAGGGGATTATTCTCTCCGGAGGGCCTGCCAGCGTCCACGATGTGGGGGCCCCCGCGCTCGACCCTGCCGTCTTTGAGCTTGGAGTGCCGATTCTCGGGATCTGTTACGGCATGCAGCTGCTGGCTCACCAGATGGATGGGGCGGTGGAGCGCGCCGACCGGAGAGAATACGGCCCGGCGACCATTGATGTGGTTGCGGAGTCCGCACTGTTTAAGGATGTCGAAACCGAAGCCACCCGCGTCTGGATGAGCCACGGCGATCGGATCCTGAAACTCCCGACCGGGTTCACCCTCCTGGCCAGGAGCGCCAATTCGCCTTTCGCCGCCATGGGCGACGCCTCCCGCAGGTTTTTCGGGGTCCAGTTTCACCCGGAGGTGGTCCACACCCCGTGCGGGAAGACCATCCTGGAGAACTTTGTTTTTCGGATCTGCCGATGCCGGTCCACCTGGACGATGAAATCCTTCGTTGAATCGGTAACCCACGCTGTCCGGGAGAAGGTCGGGGACAACCAGGTGATCTGCGCACTGAGCGGAGGCGTGGATTCGGCGGTCGTGGCCGTGCTGCTGCACCGTGCCATCGGGTCCAAGCTGCACTGCGTCTTCGTGAACAACGGCGTCCTGCGGAAGGGAGAAGCCGAGAGTGTCCAGCGCATCTTTCGAGATCATTTCGAGATCAACCTCATCTATCTCGATGCGACCGCTGAGTTCCTGGAACGGCTGCGTGGCGTGACGGACCCGGAGAAGAAGCGCAAGATCATCGGAAACCTGTTCATTGAGCTTTTCGAGAAGGAAGCCAACCGACTGTCGAACGTCAAGTACCTTGCCCAGGGCACCCTGTATCCGGATGTCATCGAAAGCGTGTCGTTCAAGGGGCCATCGGCGACCATCAAGAGCCACCACAACGTGGGCGGGCTTCCCGAGCGGATGAATCTGGAGCTGATCGAGCCCTTGCGGGAGCTCTTCAAGGATGAGGTCCGGTTGGTCGGACGAGAGCTCGGGCTGCCGGAGCACATCGTCAAGCGGCACCCGTTCCCGGGGCCCGGGCTGGCCATCCGGATGATCGGGGAGGTCACGGCCGAAAAGTTGGACATCCTGAAGGAAGCGGACAGCATCATTCTCGAAGAAATCGAGGCAGCGGGCTGGTACGACCATGTCTGGCAAGCATTCGCGGTTCTCCTGCCGGTCAAGTCCGTTGGAGTCATGGGCGATGAGCGCACGTACGAGCAGGTGATCGCGCTGCGCGCGGTCGAAAGCGTCGATGCCATGACGGCCGACTGGGCACGCCTGCCCTACGAGGTTCTACAGACAATCTCAAACCGGATTATCAACGAGGTCAAGGGAATCAATCGTGTCGTCTACGACATCTCATCAAAGCCCCCCAGCACGATCGAGTGGGAATAAAGACAGTGAGGCGAACGAAGGCATACCTTAAGCCCCATCGTTTCTATCGCGTCCAGCATTTGAAGAAGAGCGGGTGGGTGAGCTTTCAAGTCTGCTGCCGTGAGACGGATTTGTGGATTCGTGCGCGGCAGGATTTGAGCAAAGAAGCTCTCCAGGTGGTCATGAATGTGCGCCGACAAATCGAACTGTACATTGCGGCGCATCCCGAGTTCCTGACCGCCCTCGACCCTTTGCCACAAGACGCGCTCGCACCCGGAATCGTCCGACGCATGCTCACGGCGGCAGCGTCCGCGGGGGTAGGTCCGATGGCGAGCGTGGCAGGGGCGGTCGCTCAGGCGGTCGCGGAGGCCTTAAAGCCTGTGAGCCCGGAGATTATCGTCGAGAATGGTGGCGACTGCTATTTTGACCTCGGCGAGTCTATCCAGGTGGGGCTTTTTGCGGGACCCGACTCCCCGTTTTCAGGGAGACTGGGGCTGCGGCTCGGCAGGGAGCGCTTTCCGCTGGCCATCTGCACGTCGTCTGCAACGGTGGGTCATTCCCTGAGCTTCGGGAAGGTGGACGCCGCGGTGGTCCTTTCGAAAGATGCGTCCCTTGCCGATGCGGCTGCCACAGCCATGGGGAACCTGGTCGGGAGCGCTCGCGATATCCAGATGGCGCTCGACCACGCCAAGTCGATGCCCGCAGTCGAGGCTGCGGTGATTGTCATCGGCCAACATCTCGGGGCCTTCGGGGAGGTTGAGCTGACTCCGCTTTGAGTGAGACGAGGAGACAGGGGAACGACGAGAAGGGGAGAAAGCGAGAAGGCGTCGCAGCCTCCCCTTTTTTCTGCCCTTCTCCTGGTCTCCCTGTCTCTCCTTCTCCCCGTCCCGCTTTCGGGGGAAACCGGTTGTGTTTTCGTCCGGTCTTGGGCTATAAGCTTCTCCAATACGCCATACGAATTGCCGATCCAGCCCATCACTCCGAGCGAGCGCTGCGATGAAGATAGTGGTGATGTCTGATACCCATTTGAACTATGCGACCGAAGAGCTTGAGAAAATTTGCAGTCGCTTCTGTGAGGGTGCGGATTTGGTAATCCATTTGGGGGACTGGGCTCGTGGGGGCATTCTCACTTTCATGGAGACGTATCCCTTGGAGGCCGTGTGCGGCAACATGGATGATCAGGTGATCCGCGAACGGCTTCCCTCGAAAAAAGTGGTCCGGGTCGGCGAGTTTCGGATCGGCATGACCCACGGCTGGGGCTCGGGACAGGACCTTCCCCGGCGGCTGTTGCATGAATTTCAGGACGTCGACGCGATACTCTTCGGGCACACGCACCAGCCCCTGTTAAAACAGGACAACGGTGTTCTCCTGTTCAACCCCGGATCTGTCTTTCTTGGACGCGGTACGCATGCGCAGACCCTTGGCATCCTTCATGTGAATGAGGAAATAGAAGGAGAAATCGTCGTTCTGTGACCGTCTCGCCCGGGCGAATTGCGGCAACGCGAACGGGAGGTGGAGGGAAACATAGATGGAGAATCTCTGGGCTCCGTGGCGAATCGATTACATCCTGGGAAAGCGAGAGGCCTACTGCATCTTCTGCCCGGAGGGAAACGGGCACTCGGATGAGGAACGGTTGATCCTCCACCGCGGTCCCTTGGTCATGGTGATGATGAACAAATACCCTTACAACAACGGCCATCTGCTCATCGCTCCTTGGAGACATGTGGCTTCCCTCGATGAGCTTCAGGACGGCGAAATGCTCCACATGATGCGGTGGCTGGACAAGTGTACACAAATTTTGATGAAAACCATGAGACCGGACGGCTTTAATGTCGGCTTGAATCTTGGCACGGCTGCGGGCGCCGGCGTCAAGGATCACTTGCACTTTCACGTTGTCCCTCGGTGGAATGGTGACACGAACTTCCTCATGGTCTTCGGGGAGGTCAGGAGCATTCCAGAACACCTGAGGCAGACCTATTCCCGGCTGCTGCCTTATTTTCAGGAGGAGAGCCTAGATGCGTCTCTTTAAGCTCTTCACGACCTCACTGGTGCTGGGTTTGATTGGGTTGTTCTTCTATGAAAACGCCACCGTGTTCAAGACCAGTCTCCCTTTCACCCTCGATCTATACATTCGCGAACAGGTGAATTGGACGTATCCACTCTACACGGTTCTCGTGTTTGCGGTACTCGTGGGCTTTGTGGCGGGGATCGGAGTTCTGCTCAAGCCCTACCTCCACATGCGCCGCATGCTTGCCCAGGAGCATCAGGAAAAGGAAAGCCCTTCGGCGTTGCCCCACCCTCCTGCATTAGCGCCCTCGGAAGGAAATGCCGACGAACAAGGCATCCAGACTGCAGGTACCGAGTCGGATCAAACGCGGCAGGAGCCCTGACCGCTTTGTACAGACTTCCCTCTTTTTCCTTCCTCTCTTCTCCCCGATCTCAATCGATCGACATTTTGCCACTCAGCCAATGATCTGCACAGACTGGTTCGCTTATTGCTAGTAGCTAGTCGCCGACGGCTCACGGGGAATAATCGGCTTGCATGGGGACGCTCCCCAACCAGCTCGGATGCCCCCAAGCTGCCTTGGTGATTGCATGCACTGCTGAATTCCATTGAGGGAACAAAGACGATGACCCAGCCTCGATCCGTAGCCGAGAAGATCGTGCAGGCAACGGGGGATCTTCCCACCATGCCGCACGTCGCGAACCTCGTCATGGAAAAGCTATCCGATCCTAACGCCACCGCCAGAGACCTCCACAAGATCATCTCCCAGGATCAAGCTCTGGCCGCGCGAGTACTCAAGATAGCGAACTCTCCGTTTTATGGATGTGCCCGCACCGTCACGAACCTGACAGATGCCCTGGTAGTCATGGGATTTGACAGCATCCGATCGTTGGTCGTGGCCTCGGCCATGCAAGACTTCTTCAAGAGATTCGGATTGGCAGAGAAGCTGCTGTGGGAGCATTCGATCGCCTGCGGGGGGATTGCCAAACGTGTAGCCAAGCGGGTTAAATATTCAAAAATTGAAGAGGCCTTTCTTGCAGGCTTGCTGCATGACATCGGCAAAGTGGTTCTAAACTTAAAAATGCCTGATCAAATGCTCCAAATCGTTCAGGATGTCTACAATGATTCCATACATACCTTTATTGAGATAGAGGAAAGAACCTTCAACTTTAATCATGCCCAAGTTGGAATGCTCATAGCAAGGAAATGGAATTTTACGGACACAATTGAAGAGGCTATTG
>CALBZH010000004.1 GCA_937889795.1 uncultured Syntrophobacteraceae bacterium
TGGAGTTCAGACGTGTGCTCTTCCGATCTACTTTGCGCGTGGCGGTATTGAACGCACCGTAGTTGGGTGCGCGGTCGCCGGAGCCCGGATTCACGGGATAGTCGCCAACGTACGACATGGCGAAAAGATCAGCTGAGGACGGGGCTCCGATGACGCCAAGAGGAACGGCCAGTTGGATCGTGTTTCCGCTCTGTTTGAGAGGGCCACTGGCAACGTACCCATCTTGCTTGGGATCTTCCATTGTAAGAACATCGGGTGGTGCGGTGCGCAGCCTGTAAACATCATACCCCGGAATGAGACCAGCCAGCACATGGACGCGGTATTCCTGGCCGGCGAGACGCCCTGCCCTGTAATCCCCTGTCAAAGGGTTCCGATCGGTGTCGAGGAAGATCTCGAAGCTCCGAAATCCCCAAAGGTTCAGATAGTAAAGGTCCATGCGGATATTCAGCAGGTCGTTGGCAATCCAGGCATCCAGATAGGCGATGTCCGGATCCACGAGGACCCTCCCCGTCGTTGAATCGACCTCCCGGGGATCAAACACACCCACACGACCGGATATGAACTTGTCTCGGATGGTGACACTGGCATTGTTGGAAGCACCAGCCACGTAGCCGGTACCAGGGACCAATGTCAGCTTCACAACCTCGTTGCCTTCCTGGAGGGAGTCGTTGACCGGCAGCACGGTCACGCGGGTGGTGTCGGCTCCTGCACCAAAGTCAGCAGAGTTTTCCCAGATGAGGTAGTCACTGCGACTTGCGGTGCCGCTGAGCGTGAAGTTGACCACCAGCGGCTGGCTCGTATCGCCTGTACGGGTGAACTTGAAAATCCCCGGGGAAGGACCTTCTTCGGAGGCCACGGCAGTCTCGGTGGTCACGGTCACTATTGCGTCCGCTGCCATGGCGATGCCTGCCAAGCAAGCAAGCGTCACCGAAAATACGACAAGCGTTGCTACGAGTTTTGGTTTCATGGCCAACCTCCATTATGATGCGAGAGAACGTTTCTTCGTGGTACAACCTTCTACCGCGCTGGAGGACACCAGCTTTGCGACTGCCGTATCTGCAACCGACATGCCGCTGATCCCATGATGTCGGTGTGCGGCCTGCTGATGGTGTGTCGGATGAGGCACATCCACCGTTTGCGAGGAAGGGCTCAAGTGCTGTTGGGGCCTGTGCAGGATTGCGCTTCAGGGGGAATCGTCAGACAGAGCTGCTGAACATGTCCGAGGGGCCAGCCAACCCGCTCAGCCCGTTTGTGCGCAGCGAGAAGGCGGGAATTCCCAAGAACCTGTTCTTGGATGGAAGCCGTTTGCATGATGGTCAGTCTATTCCAAACGGTGTTTGACGTGATTTCGCGAAAATGATCTCATGCCACAGATTAGGTTCCGGGCCGACGTTTCCAGAGTCAAAGCTTGACCACCAGCAAAGCCGGTGGCTTGCCCAGCCTTACAAAGGCACCGTTACGGTGCAACCCAAGCAGGAGGTGGATCATGCGGTATCTCGTGGCAATGCTGACCGTTACCGTTGCTGTGCTGCTTGCCGCAATCGTCGCCGTTTCGGCGGACGATATCGGGTGTCTGGATACAACCTTCAAGCTTCTGAGTCCGAATGATTCAGTCTGTGTGTCGGCGTTCGAAGACCCGAGGATTTCTGGCGTCACCTGCCACATCAGCCAGGCCCGAAAGGGGGGCTGGGGCAGCGTGGTCGGGCTCACCGAAGATCCATCGCACTTTTCCATCGCCTGCCGCCAGACGGGGCCCATTGTCCTGCCGGACAAGCTGCCCGAGCAGGAGAACGTCTTTAGCGAGAAGACCAGCGCCTTTTTCAAGAATACCAAGGTGGTCCGCATGTTCGACAAGAAGCACAACACCTTGGTGTACCTGGCCGTCAGCCGAAAGCTGGTTGAAGGGAGTCCGCAGAATTCCATCTCGACCGTGCCCATCATGCCCTGGGGCGGAAAGTAAGTCGCTCTCGCCGACGGAGGCAACAGCTTCAGAAAGGAATGGTCATGGTGGAGACACAAGGTTCTCTCAGCTTCAGCATGCTGACCATCATGTATGTGGGTGACGTGGTCTTCGCCGTCAGCGGAGCATTGACCGCGGGCCGCTATCGCATGGATATCGTGGGGTTCGTTCTCATCGGGACCATCACCGGGATTGGCGGAGGCACGATTCGGGACCTCCTCCTTGGCCGGACGGTCTGGTGGACGCAAAGCCCTGAAGAGCTGCTCCTGTGTGTTTCGGCATCGATCTTCACCTTCTTCTTTCTGCCGGGGACGATCGCGCGCAAGAGGTGGCTGAACTGGTCGGATGCGCTGGGGCTGGCTTCGTTTGCGGTTGTCGGCTGTCACATTGCGTTGCGTCACGACGCCCCCTTCACCGTCGCCGTGTTCATGGGCACGGTGACAGCAACAGGCGGCGGAGTCATCCGGGACATTCTCACAAACACGCAGCCGATGATCCTGCGTGGCCAACTCTATGCGACGGCGGCTCTCGCTGGAGCCTTCGCGTACGCCGTGGTCGATCGATTCTTTTCAATGGCCGGCCACGCGGCTGAACTGGCTGGATTCCTGACTGCATTCGGGCTTCGAGGGGCATCGATCACCTGGAATATCCGCATCGGCCCACCCGGGGAGTTTCTCCGCATCGGGCCGGAAGAAGATTCGAAATAGGCAAGCACGGTCACCGTAAACCCTTCGTGAGACCCAGCAGTCCGGCGGAAACAGCGTGAGCCAGGCATTTCGTCCCGCCCAACTGGGGAATACTCCCAGACACATGAGTAAGATGGCCTATTGAGCCGGAACCATCGCGGTGACTATTGAAAGAAGAGGCGATTCATCACGTCGATCGCCTTCACCCCAGAAGGAGCTGCCGCCATGAGCACCGAGCAACTGGCACTCATGATCCGTGATCGAGTCAACCGGTATGGGCGAAAGGGTGCTCTGCATCATAAGGATCCTGCCACCGGACAATGGAGGGAGATATCCTGGTCGACCATGGGACACCAGATCGATGCGGTCGCCAAAGCCTTGATCGATTTGGGAGTTGAGGAGGACGACCGGGTGGGGATCTTGTCCCAAAACCGCCCGGAATGGGCCATCGTGGATTTTGGAATTCAATCGGCTGGCGCCGTGAGCGTTCCCATCTATACGACGAGCAGCGCGAAACAGGCGCGGCATATCGCCGATGAAACGGAGCTGAAGGCGCTTTTCATCGGGGAGCCCAGCCAGCACGAAAAGGCGAAGTCCTTGGTCGATTCCTGCGCCTCCCTTCAAAAGGGAATCGTGTTTGATGAAGACGTCGATTTCGGAAACGATGAACGCTTCATCCGCTATGACCACTTTATCGATTTGGGCCGAGCATCCCAACGTGACGACACCCTTCACGAACGTTTGATCAAAAGAAAACCAAGGGATATGGCAACCATCATCTATACGTCTGGAACGACGGGAGAGCCTAAGGGAGTCATGCTGACTCACCAGAATTTCTTTCATCAAATAAGAATGGTCAACCAATTCTTCGATATCAATGATACGGATATATCGCTTTGCTTCCTTCCCTTGAGCCATGTATTTGAGCGAAGCTGGTGTTACGTCTTATTTCATCAAGGCACTTCGATTTACTATTG
>CALBZH010000005.1 GCA_937889795.1 uncultured Syntrophobacteraceae bacterium
AATTGCGGGGATGAGCTTCTACGGCCAACGAAAGAGGAGCGTCCGCCTGCATTGGTTTTCACCGGTCACATGGATTATTTTGCGAACGAGGATGGAGTCCGGTGGTTTTGCGAGAAGATTTTTCCGATTATCAAGGTCGAGTTTCCAGAAGTTGAGTTCTTCATTGTGGGAAACAAGCCCACTAACAGTATCTGGGGCCTTTCGGAAATCGACGGCGTGACGGTCACCGGCTATGTGGAGAGTATCCTTGACTATTATCGGATGGCAGAAGTCTGCGTGATTCCGTTGAGGATCGCCCGGGGTCTGCAAAACAAGGTGCTTGAAGCCATGGCTACAGGCAATGCCGTGGTTGCCACCTCCAATGCCAGCGAAGGCATCATCTGCCACCAAAACGAAGACATCGTGATCGCCGACGACGAAGAAGATTTTGCACGCCAAGTGATCCACCTGCTCAAAGACCGCGAACGGCGGGAAGCCATGAGCAGAAAGGCGGTGGAGAACATTCGCAAGAACTACGCGTGGGAGTCAAATCTGAAGGGGCTCGACGAAATCCTGCAGGGCGGGTGAGAGGTCAACTGACTTCATGAAAGGAGATCGCCCGAACGCGAGGAAAATCAGGGTTGCTCATGTCACGTTCGACATGAGGATCGGGGGGGCCGAGCAGGTTATTCGGACCCTTGCCGAACATACCGATCCAGGTAGGTATGAGGTGTCCATCGTCTGTCTCGACCAGGCGCTGGGACCGTTCGGAGCTGCGCTTCGGAACCAGGGTTTTCGAGTGAGTAGCTTCGGTCGAAGGCCTGGATTCGATCTTGGATTGGTGCCGCAGCTTCACTCCCATATCGTCCAGCACCAGATCGAGGTGCTCCACTGCCACCAATACACTCCCTATGTTTATGGGCTACTGGGGTCTCTTGGAACTTCAGCCAGGGTCATCCTGACGGAGCATGGCCGTTTCCACCCGGACCCGCGAAAACTCAAGCGGGTGTTACTGAATCCTCTCTTCTCCACCATGACGGACGGCATCACAGCCATCTCCCGCGCCACCCGGAAAGCCTTGATCGAGATTGAGAATTTCCCTGCCCGAAGAATTGGCGTGGTCTACAACGGGATCGACGACACGCGCTATGGGCTTCCTCCGGATCGTCAGTTGAGGCAAAGCCTGGGAATTCCCGAAGGCAGCCGGCTACTGGGAACGGTCGCACGAATGGATGCCAATAAGAACCAAAGAATGATGATCAAGGCTCTGAATCGAGTGCATGCTTCTCATCCGGACACCTTCCTGGTGATCGTTGGAGACGGACCCGAGAAGGAACTGCTGGAAAAGCTGGCCGTAAGCCTTGGCGTGGGCTCCCAAGTCATCTTCACAGGGTTTCGGGAGGATACCCATCGTTTTTACGCGTTGATGGATATTTTTCTGCTGACCTCCTTTACGGAGGGGACAGCAATGACCCTGCTCGAAGCCATGGCCTCCGGGCTTCCCTGTGTGGCCACGGATGTAGGCGGGAACGCTGAAATAGTAACAGATGGGGAGACCGGACTCCTTGTGGAGTCAGACAATGATGCGTTGCTGGCCGAAGCCTTGAGGCGGCTTCTCGATGACGAATCCGTTATGCGGCTCATGGGAGCTGCAGGCCGCAAAAGATTTGAAGAACGTTTTGGTGTCAATCGTATGGTTGAGGCTTACGAGCTGCTTTATGACTCGGCAGTCAAAAGTCAGCCGGTTAGGATCAGCGTTTGAACGACTCACAATTGAGGCTTGCTTGGAGCACGTGACATCCATTTCACTCATCATCGAAGAAGCCGCAGGCATCGACCGAAAGAAAGAGCCCATCACCGTTGGAATCCCCTTTCCAGAGGGTCTCCTTCTGGAAGGCCATACGCTCTTGCTCACCGATCCTGAATCGGGAATCCGTCCTCTGCAGCATGAGACTCTCGCCTTATGGCCGGATGGAAGTCTGAAATGGGTTCTGCTGGACTTCCAGGTGTCGGTCAACGCGAATACATCCAAGGAGCTGACTTTGGTCACCAGTGATTCTCAGGGGACGAGAAGCAGTTCGTCAGGCATTGTCCTTGATGAGGAGGGAGATACGATTGGAGTCAACACCGGTCACGCGATCTTCAGGATGGCCAAGAGCGTATTCAGACCTTTTGAATCAATCCACATTGACGGTGTTGAGGCGCTGGACCTCGACAGAAGCGGTGTGATCCTGACGGATCCCTCTGGGTGCGAGCATCAAGCCGTCGTTGACAAGATGTTTGTCGAAACCAAGGGGAAATTGAGAAGTACGCTGAAAGTTGAAGGGCATTTCAGATCGACTCCAGTCTCTGGCCAGCTTCTCTTCCAGGCCCGGTTGAGCTTTTACGCTGGGAGCACCACGGTACGGCTCGACTTTACGCTTCATAATCCTCAGGCGGCGGTGCACCCAGGTGGCCTTTGGGACTTGGGGGATCCAGGGTCGATCCTGTTCAAAGACTTGAGTATCGTGACCTCACTCAAGTCCGGTGATGAGGCCAAGACCGAGTGTTTCATGCTCGAGGAGCCGACGGATTGCGCCGATGGTTTTACCTTTCTACCTTGGCGTGGTGACATGTCCGGAAGGATCGATTCCGATCTCATTGTCTATCAAGATTCGAGCGGCGGAGAGAACTGGAGAAGTCACAATCATGTCAATAGACACAACGACGTACGGAGTGCTTTCAGAGGCTTTCGCGTCCTTTCGGGGGGAAAAGCTATCGGCGAGGGTCTCAGGGCTAATCCTGTGCTCACGATTTCAAATGGAAGCAGCGTGATTGCAGGGACCGTCCAGCATTTTTGGCAGAATTTCCCTAAAGCCATCGAGAGTCAGTCGGGTTCCCTGGTTACCAGACTCTTCCCCGGGCATTACAGTGACGTCTTTGAGCTCCAGGGAGGAGAGCAGAAGACTCACCGGGTATTCCTCGCTTTCGGAAGGAATGACACGGAAAGCCTCTCCCTTCATTGGGTGCAATCACCGTTAATTGCTCGAGCAACGCCGGAATGGTATGAGCAGTCCGGCGCATTTCCCCATCTTGTGCATGAAGACCAGGATCCCAATGCTGAAGTAGCAGGATGGATCAGAAGCGCCATTCACGGAGAGAGCACTTTTTTTCATCGACGGGAAATTATCGATGAATACGGCTGGAGAAATTTCGGAGAGCTTTACGCGGACCACGAGGCCGTGGGACATGAGGGACCAGAGCCACTAGTCTCTCATTACAACAATCAGTACGATTGTATTCGTGGCGCATTATTCCAGTTTGCTCAAAGCGGCGATAAGCGCTGGTTCGTACTCGCGAATCAGCTTTGTTGGCATGTTAAAGACATCGACCTCTATCACACGGATGAGGACCGTCCGGAGTTCAACCGAGGCCTGTTTTGGCATACAGAGCACTATC
>CALBZH010000006.1 GCA_937889795.1 uncultured Syntrophobacteraceae bacterium
GATATCCACTCGTGACTGGAGTTCAGACGTGTGCTCTTCCGATCTATCGGAATGTGCCCGATACGGTGAACCGATCGATGGCGTTGACGTTGACGGCGGCCATTGCGTTCGTGGTGGCCAACGTGTACCCCTTCGTCACCATTTCCGCGGCCGGAAGGGCCGTGCAGGCAACCATCTTTGGCTCCATTCTCGAAATGTGGAAGCAGGGGATGGTTCTGGTCGCTCCGATGGTGTTCCTGAATGCCATCGCCGTTCCGGGCGCCTCCATCCTGGCTACCGGCTATGTGCTGGTGCGCATGCGGCGGGGGGGGAGGCCGGGTCATCTGATCGAGGTGCTGAGGCTCCTTCAGCTCTTCAAACCCTGGGGGATGATGGAAGTGTTCCTGCTGGGGCTCCTCGTCTCCGTCGTCAAGCTGGGGTCGTATGCGCGCGTGGCTCCGGATGTCGCTCTGTGGGCGATCGGCTCGATGGTCCTGCTGACCGCGGCGATCGCCACTGTTTTCGATCCGCGATTCGTTTGGATCTGGATCGACGAAGAGCGCCGGCGCCGGCGCCGGGCTTCGGGTCGGTCCTCGGGAGGCTCGCCCGAGGAGGGAAGTCCGTGAGCTATCCATCTTCGAATGCTGCCAGTCTCGGGCTCCTGAATTGCCACACCTGCGGCCTGATTTCGAAGGCTCATGCCGACGGCGTCAGCCACTGCCCCCGGTGCGGCACCCAGCTCCACTTCCGAAAACCCAACAGCATCTCGAGAACCTGGGCTCTCGTCATCGCGGCCGCGATTCTCTACGTGCCGGCGAATCTCCTCCCCGTCATGAGCTCGGGCTCATCCTTCGGCACTCACGCGGACACGATCATGAGCGGCGTGGTGGTGCTCTGGGAGACGGGCTCCTGGCCGCTGGCACTGCTCGTTTTTATTGCGAGCGTCACCGTCCCGCTGGCCAAGCTCATGGCTCTCACCCTGCTGCTCATTTCCGTGCAGCGCAAGTCGACCTGGCGGCCGATCGAGCGGGCCAGGCTCTACCGCGTTGTGGAGCTCGTCGGGCGCTGGTCGATGCTCGATATTTTCGTCGTGACGGTTCTGGTCGGTCTGGTGCAGCTTCAGCCATTGATGGTGATCCTGCCGGGCCCGGGGGCAGTCGCCTTCGCGGCAGTCGTCATTCTGACCATGTTTGCCGCTATGACTTTTGATCCGCGTCTCATCTGGGACCCTCTGGAGAAACTGGATGACAGAAACACCCCCAAGCCCCGACTCCACTGATGTGCCGGAAGCGGTCGTCGTGCCCCATCGGCGCAATCTGCCCCTTGTGTGGATCATCCCGCTCGTTGCCGCCCTGATCGGTGGCTGGCTGGCCGTGAGAACGATCCTCGAGCGGGGTCCGACGATCACCATTACCTTTAAGACGGCTGAAGGCCTCGAGGCGGGAAAGACTCACGTTCGTTACAAGGACGTCAACATCGGGCTGGTCACCGCCGTGACTCTCTCGGATCGTTTTTCCAAGGTGCTGGTGACGGCACAAATTGAAAAGCACGCCGCGGGGCTGCTCGTCGATGACGCCAAGTTTTGGCTGGTGAAGCCGCGAGTCACCTTGAGCGGGGTGTCGGGCCTGGGCACGCTGCTTTCAGGCAATTTCATCGGGTTTGAAGAGGGGAAGTCCACCGAGCGCCGTCATGATTTCACCGCCTTGGATGTGCCCCCCATCGTGACAGGGGGCCAGCCCGGCCGTCAGTTCATCCTGCGCGCGGATACGCTCGGATCGCTCGGGATCGGATCGCCGCTCTATTTTCGACGGCTTCCCGTCGGTCAGGTCATCGGGTATGACCTGGGGGATGGCGGGCGGCATGTGGACGTGAGAGCGTTCGTGGAATCGCCCTACGATACGTTTGTGGCCGAAGGGACTCGGTTCTGGAATGCGAGCGGGCTGGACATGTCCCTGGGGGCGAACGGCATCGAGGTGCGCACGGAGTCCGTGACGTCGATTCTGGTGGGGGGGGTCGCCTTCGAAACCCCCGAGCACGCCCTGGACCTCGAGCGCGCGGCACCGGATACGCGGTTCACCCTCTACCCGGACCGCAAAGCGGCCATGAAGAAGCCGGAGAAGATCGTCGACCCCTACATGCTTCAATTCAACGAATCCGTGCGAGGGTTGTCGGTGGGTGCCCCGGTAACGCTGCTGGGACTGACCGTGGGGGAGGTGACGGATGTCAGTCTCGAGGGCAACTCGGACGCGGCGCATCTGAAGGCGAACGTGACCGTCGCCATCTACCCGGAGCGTACGGCCGCTTTGCAAAAGAACGACTGCCCCATCGATCTCAATGCCTGCCGGGAGACCTTGCGGCAGTATGTCGAAGACCGAGGTCTGCGCGCTCAGCTCAAGAGCGGCAATCTCCTGACAGGGCAGCTCTATGTGGCGCTCCAGTCGTTTCCCAATGCCCCGAAAGTCGTTTTGAACTGGAAGGAAGAGCCGCGTCAGATCCCGACGATGCCGGGCAACCTCGAGGACCTCCAGTCCAAACTCTCATCCATCGCCAGCAAGCTGGATAAGATCCCCTTCGACCAGCTCGTGGCCGACCTTCGCATGGCGATCGGCTCCCTGGACCAGACCCTGCAGAGTGCCAACAAGATGGTGAAACGGGTGGACAACGAGGTTGTACCGGGCGTCCGGGCGAGTCTCGACGAGCTCCGCCGGGCGCTCGCCGCCGCGGAGAAGGCCATGTCGGGGGTTGAGAAGAACCTGGTGGGGGCGGACGCTCCCGTCCAGCAGGAGCTCCAGGGAGTGCTGCAGGAGCTCAACCGCGCGGCGCGATCGGCCCGCAACCTCTTTGATTACCTGGACCGCAATCCCAGTGCCCTCATTCGCGGAAAGCAGAAGGAGAATCCCTAAATGCTTCGCCTGACTGCCATCACCCTGTTGTGCGGACTCCTCGCCCTGGCCGGAGGCTGTTCGTCGGCACCGTCCCGCCACTTCACCCTCAGCGCCGCTCCCGTGATTGCGCCCGGAAGCAGTCAACCCGATCTTGCCATCGTTGTCGGTCCGGTCACGGTGCCGGAGATGGTCGATCGCCCCCAGATCGTGCTTCGGGTCGGGGCAAACGAGGTGCGCCTCGATGAGCTGAACCGCTGGGCGTCCTCGCTCCAGGACGAAATTGCCCGTACGGTTGCTCTGAACCTGAAGACTCGTTTGGGAACATCCAACGTGACCGCTTCGGCTCAGGCACCCAAGAACGAGGCTGGCTATCGTGTCTCCATCGCGGTCCAGCGGTTTGAATCCGCCTTGGGCGATTCGGCAGCCTTGGATGCCCTTTGGACGGTCCGGCGATCCAGGGAAGAGGTTGCGCGGCCGGGTCGCACCACGGTGACCGAGCCCGCCACGGGAAAGACCCTCGATGCGGTGGTGGCCGCCCACAGCCGGGCCATTGGCCGCCTCAGCGAGGACATCGCGGACGCGATCCTGTCCATCGAGCGCAAGTAGAGCTATGGTGTAAGGCATATAGATGCGCAGAAGCCTAAGAACCCTCGTTTTCGACTTTCCTTCATGCCTTCATCCACGCCAGCGCAAGGAAATGGTCAATTGCAAGACGTCATCCCGGCGGTTTTTTAGCCGGGACCCAGCGGTGTTTTAAAGAGACCCCTGGATCCCGGCTGAAAGCCTGCCGGAATGCCGGTGATGGGGTTGCGGGACGCCTTTCGTTGGTCGTCGTGGCCAGCCGATCGCCGTCCTGCTGCGTCAGGGCTTCATGACCACCATCTTGATGTTGGTCATCTCCTCGATGGCGAATCGTACGCCTTCCCGACCCAGCCCACTCAGCTTGTTCCCGCCGTATGGCATGTGGTCCACCCGGAAAATCGAGGTGTCGTTGATCATGATGCCGCCCGTGTTGATACGGTCCACGGCGTACAGAGCCTTGCCGATGTCCTTGGTGTAGATGCCGGCCTGGAGCCCGTATGGGGAATCCTCGACCATGCGGATGGCCTCTTCGAAGCGTTCGTATGCGTAGATGGAAACCAGCGGCGCAAAGGCCTCGATGCACATGACCTTCATCTCGGGGCGGACGTTCGTGAGCACGGTCGGCATGAAGACTCGGCCCTCGCGCTTCCCGCCAATCAGGACGGTCGCCCCTTCCGCGAGGGCTTCCTTGACCCACGCCTCGGCGCGCCGGGCCTCGTTCTCGTCGATCATGGGGCCGACGTCGCAGTCCTTCTCAAGCGGATTCCCTACCTTGAGCTTGGAGGTGGCCTCCACGAATCGCTTGGTAAACTCGACGGCGATCGATTGGTGCACATACAGCCGCTGGAGCGAAATGCACACCTGGCCGGAATTGGCAAAGGCGCTCATGACGCAGCGCGGGATGGCCTCATCCAGGTTGGCGTCGGGTTCGATGATGGTGCCCGAATTGTTGCCGAGTTCCAGGGTAACCTTTTTCAGTCCTGCTCGTCGGATGATCGCCTCGCCAACCGGCGGGCTCCCCGTGAACGAAACCTTGCTGACTCGCGGGTCCGAAACCAGCTGGTCGCCGACGACCGAGCCGGAGCCCACGACGACATTGAAGACGCCTGCTGGAACCCCCGCCTCCTCCAGGATCTCGCCGAGGCGGATGGCCGTGAGCGGTGTCGTCGACGCGGGCTTGAGAACGATCGTGTTGCCGGCGGCCAGTGCCGGACCCACCTTGTGTGTGACCAGGTTCAGCGGGAAGTTGAAGGGGGTGATGGCGGCCACGACCCCCACGGGGCAGCGCAGATAGAACCCCATGCGGCCTTCGCCCGTCAGGCTGGCATCCAGCGGGATGGTTTCGCCGTGGATGCGCTTGGCCTCGTCCGCCGCGAACTGCATGGTCTCCATGCCGCGAACCACCTCCCCGATCGAGTATTTCCAGGCCTTGCCGGCCTCGCGACAGATGATCGTTGCGATTTCCTCTTTGTATGTGTCAAGGAGCTGGACCGTTTTCGCCAGCATGGCGGAGCGCTTGTGCGCCGGCGTGCGCGAGAAGGCCGGAAAAGCGGCATGGGCGGCAGCGATGGCCTTCTCGACCGTCTCCTTGCTCGCCATGGGGACGGTTCCAAGGAGCTCTCCAGAATACTTGTCCGTGACCGACATGGTGGATGCGTCTTCGACCCATTCGCCTCCAATGAGAACCTTGTACGATTTCGGTGTGGCTTCCATGTGTCTGTCTCCTGTTAGATACCCAAGTAGGCTGTTTTCACGTGTGGATCGTTCAGGAGCCCGAGCGCCGGGCCTTCCATGACGGTCCGACCGTGCTCCAGGACATAGCCGCGGTCGCTCAGGCTGAGCGAGTGGTTCTCATCTTGCTCGACCAGCAGCACCGTGACGCCCTGGTCGGGCGACAGGTTGTCCATGATGGACCAGACGCCGGTCCCTACGATGAGGACCGTGATGGGCTCGCGGACGTTCTTCTCAGCCTGAAGATGCGCTTGATGAGGATGTTCTGCGAATAGTAGCCGAAAAAATACATGATCGGGACGGCGAACACCAGGGCCGCATAGGGATGGAGCCCCGTCAGCGTCACCGCCCAGAAGCATCCACGGGAGCACAACCGCCAAATCCTCGGCGCAAGGATGGTGCTCACTCAGGGAAGGGGAGCAATGGATGATTTCTCGTGATCAAATAATGTTAATAAATATCAAGCATTTAGTTTGATTTTGGAGTTGTCTTTACCACTGAATGTCCACTATAGTTCGTATTCATTGACTTGGCCCACTGTCTCGGGGTGCGTCCCTGACCGCTGGAATTACCAAGATCATCGCCAAGATGCTTTTCGATTGTGATGGAGCAATGGGGTTTCAAATGACGGCTACCGCTTCGACGCTGTTGGCGCTCTACCGATCCATGCTGTCGGCACGGATCATCGATGAGCTGGAGGGGGGCTTCACCCGGACGGGGGAAGCCGTGTTCCATGTTTCTGGGGCGGGGCATGAAGCCACCGCTGCTTTAGCTTTTCACCTCAGTCCGTTCGACTGGCTCCACTGCCATTACCGCGACAAGGCGTTGATGCTGGCTCGGGGACTTCCGCCGGAAATGTTCTTCCTGAGCCTGTTCTGCAAAGACACGTCGCACTCGCGGGGCCGGCAGATGAGCGCGCACCTCAGCTGTCCCGACCTGAATCTGTTGAGCCTGGTTGGGCCCGTTGGGAACAGCGCCCTGCAGGCGGTTGGCGTGGCATCGGCCGTCGCGGGCGGGGAGGGGAGTCCCATTGTCGTCTGTGGCCTGGGGGAAGGAACCACCCAGCAGGGGGAGGTGCTGGAAGCGATCGGGGAGGCGGCGAGGGATGGGAGCCCCGTGCTTTTCCTGGTCCATGACAACGGTCTTGCGATCTCGACCCGAACCGCCGGGCGTACGTTTTACGATCTCAGGGGGTGCCGGGCCGATTCGTTCTACGGTGTGGACATCACCCACTGCAGCGGGTCTGATATCGTCGAATGCGATGCGGTATTCGGGTGTCTGGTTAGGGAGATGAGGGCTTCGAGAGAGCCACGGATCTGTGTGGTGCATGTTCCACGGCTTTCCGACCACACCAATGCCGACCGCCAGGAAGTGTACCGCTCTGCCGAGGAAATGCGGGAGGCTCGGGCGCTCGACCCCATTCCGCGGCTCGAACGCCTGCTGCTGCGCGAGGGCCTTTCGGAATCGGAGCTTGCATCGCTCCGCACGCAGATCCGGTCCGTCATCCAGGCTGCGGTCGATTCCGCTCGAAGCGCTCCCGATCCCTTGCCCTGTCTGGTTGCGAAGGCGGAGCTTCCCGGAAGGGTCAGCGCGTCGGGTGTTGATAAGGCTCGCTATGACTGCCCCGATGGCTTGGCCATGGGCGAGGCGATTCGGGAGGTTCTGAGGGCTCGCCTGCAACGTGATGGCCGGGTGACCCTTTTCGGTGAGGACATCGAGGATCCCAAAGGGGACGTTTTCGGAGTCACTCGAGGGCTCTCGACGCAGTTTCCGGGCCGGGTGAGGAATGCGCCGCTGAGCGAATCGACCATTGTGGGCAAATCCATCGGGCAGGCGCTTGCCGGAGGCAGACCGGTCGCTTTCCTCCAGTTTGCGGATTTCTTGCCGCTGGCCTTCAACCAGATCGTGAGTGAGCTGGGGAGCATGCACTGGCGCACGGATGGAGGATGGCGGGCACCGGTGATCGTGATGGTGACGTGTGGCGGCTACCGGCCCGGGCTTGGGCCGTTCCACGCCCAGTCTTTTGAATCCATCGTGTCGCACGTTCCCGGCATCGACGTCATGATGCCCTCGAACGCCGTCGATGCGGCGGGTCTTCTTAACGCGGCCTTCGAATCGGGGCGGCCGACCGTTTTTTTCTATCCCAAGAGTCTCCTCAACGAGAGGAGCATTACGCTTCATCCCGATCAGATCGACCTGCTGGCTCCCATCGGAAAGTCCCGGGTCCTGAGGGAGGGAAGCGAGATCACGCTGGTGGGCTGGGGCAATACGATCGCGCTTTGTGAGGAGGTGGCTGAAACCCTATCCCAAGTCGACCTATCCGCGGAAATTGTGGATCCCCGTACGCTCTCGCCCCTCGATACGGAGACCATCTTGAAGTCGGTTGAGAAATCGGGAAGGCTCATCGTCATCCACGAGGACAACCGTTCGTGCGGCCTCGGA
>CALBZH010000007.1 GCA_937889795.1 uncultured Syntrophobacteraceae bacterium
CCGATCTGGCCGCGAATGCTGACTGGAAGACTCTCTGCAGCCTATCAAACATGCCCTCGGACGTAAAGCGCGTTTGCGCCGTACGAGCCGCTTCCCGCCCCAATCGACGCCGGAGCTCCCGGTCTTGGAGCAGCCGTCTCAGACCAAGCGCCCAGTCCCGCACGTCCCCGGGACGGACCAGATACCCGTCGTGATCATGCTGGATCAAGGACCTGGTCACGCGCAGGTCGGACGCCAGAACGGGTGTCCCCGCAGCCATGGACTCGACGATCTTGATCGGGCAGCAGCCCTGGACCACGTTGCGCTCGGTTTCAAGGAGAGGCGCGCAGGTGAATTCGAGCCGTGGCAAAACGGTAGCCAACCGCTCGGGGGAGAGGGCCGGGTACAGCAGCACGCGATCGATTAGACCTCGTTTCCGGATGAGTCTTCGCAACCGTCGGATTGCTGAGGTGCGTCTGCCGCTCACAATGAGCAGCCTGACCTCCGGCCACTCCTCGGAGATCTCCGCCCACGCCTCGATCAGAAGCTCGACTCCCTGCCACGGGTGGAGGCTGCCGACGTACCCGAGCCACCGCCCCCCGTCGAGGCGAGTGGTCAAATCCGAAGCATCCCCGAATTCCTCCGTCGCGCGCTGTCCCCCGTCAAAGAACAAGTCCGCAGCACAATTGGGCACGACCGAAATTTTTGCGGGATCCGTCTGCCTCCCGATCAAAGCCTCCCGGGTGACCTCGGATACCGTGAACACGGCGTGGGAAGCGGTGAGGCAGATTTGCTCGATATGATGCACCTTTTCGCGCAATGCGGGGCTGCGCGCAAATCGCGGATACCGGTAGCTGAGCTCCCAACTGGGAAGGCCGTTCACTTCGAAGACGGTCGCAGCCCCGTCCAGTGTCCGCAAGATGGGGATCCCTCCCCAGGGATCTCGAAACAGGGCGAGGAGCGGTCGGTCATGCAGGGAAGCGAGACGGGAGGCGACGAAGCGCCCGAACCCGAGGGCGCGTCGGAGCATGTTCGAGTGCGCCTCCTTGTAGCGCCAGATCACGATGTCGCCCTCTCGCTGGAAGCCGGGCATCTCTCCAACCCCACAGCAAAGGAGCCAGACGGGTGGATACTGGCGGGCAAGGGGCTGCACCACGGCGGCGATGTGAGTCGAGGCGCCCTTCGGGCGCGGAAAGACCTCGAAGGCCGCATAGATGGATCGGGGCGGCTCCAAACCATCAAACGGCCTTGAAATTGCGTTGACTTTCCCCGGCATGTCTGGCCTATTGTGACATTCTTGTGTCGCGGTTCATTTTTTCTTTTGCCTCCTGACTTCAGTTTGTTATAAGGCGAAGCCTTCGACGGGCCCATGGGATGGCGCCCGTTTTTTCATTGTTCAGCACCTTGGTTTACATTGAAGGAGATCACGGGGAAGACCATGTTAGGAGACCTTACCAAGCTGCGCAACATCGGTATCAGCGCGCACATCGATTCCGGCAAGACCACCCTCACCGAGCGCATCCTGTTCTACACCCAGCGCATTCATTCCATCCACGACGTCAAGGGCAAAGACGGCGTCGGCGCCACCATGGATTTCATGGAGCTGGAAAAAGAGCGAGGGATCACCATCCAGTCGGCGGCGACCTACTGCAACTGGGGGGACCATTCCATCAACATCATCGACACACCCGGGCACGTCGACTTCACCATCGAGGTCGAGCGGGCGCTGCGTGTCCTGGACGGAGCGATCCTGGTGCTGTGCTCCGTTGGAGGCGTTCAGTCCCAGTCGGTGACCGTCGACCGCCAGATGGTCCGCTATAATGTGCCACGTTTGGCGTTCATCAACAAGTGCGACCGGTCGGGTGCGGACCCTTTCCGGGTGACGCGGCAGCTCAGGGAGCGGCTCAATCACAACGCCGTGATGCTCCAGATCCCCATCGGCCTGGAAGCCGATCATCAGGGCATCGTCGATCTCGTCTCCATGCGGGCGATCACCTTCGAGGGTCCCAACGGGGAAAATGTGGTCGAAGGCGACATCCCGGCGGACATGCTCGACATGGCCCGCGAAAAGCGCGAGGAGCTCCTGGATGCCGTATCGCTCTATTCGGATGAATTGACGGAAGCGATCCTTGAAGAGCAGGTGACCGAGGAGCTCGTCCATGAAGCCATCCGTCGCGGCACGCTCTCCCTCCGCCTGACCCCGGTGCTCCTGGGCTCCGCCTACAAGAACAAAGGCGTGCAGCTCCTGCTCGACGCCGTGGGACGCTATCTGCCCGGCCCCCAGGAATGCCCCGACGAGGCGCTGGATCTCGACCGGGAGGAAGCGGTCGTGAAGCTCACCGGCGAGCCGGTCGGGCCGCTGGTAATGCTGGCCTTCAAGCTCGAGGTGAGCCGCTACGGGCAGCTCACGTACGTTCGCGTCTACCAGGGCACGCTCAACAAGGGCGACACCGTCGTCAATGTCCGGACGGGCAAGAAGGTAAAGGTCGGCCGGTTGATCCGCATGCACGCTAACGAGATGGAAGACATCGACAGCGCCGTCGCGGGAGACATTGTGGCCCTTTTCGGCATCGAGTGCGCTTCCGGCGACACGTTCACGGACGGAACCGCCAACCTTGCCATGACGTCCATGCATGTTCCGGCTCCGGTTATCTCGCTCGCGGTGAAGCCCAAGGACAAGAAGGCGGAAGGGAACATGGGCAAGGCCCTGTCCCGGTTCACCAAGGAAGACCCCACGTTCAAGACGTACCTGGACGAGGAAACGAGTGAAACCATCATCTGCGGCATGGGGGAGCTCCATCTCGACGTCTACGTGGAGCGCATGCGACGGGAATACCAGGCCGAAGTCGAAACCGGCATGCCCAAGGTCGCCTATCGCGAAACGATCACCCGCAAAGCCGACTTCAACTACACGCACAAGAAGCAAACGGGCGGCTCGGGCCAGTTCGGCCGCGTCGCGGGATTTCTCGAGCCCTACGCCGAAGGGGACTACCTCTTCAACAACCAGATCACCGGGGGCGTCATCCCGACCGA
>CALBZH010000008.1 GCA_937889795.1 uncultured Syntrophobacteraceae bacterium
CGTCGCTTGGACCGTGCCTCGTTGCCCGATGCACCGTCGACACCCAAGGTCCGGGCAATGTCAGACGGTTCCTTCCCGTTTGCTTTCATCTACTGCTCCCGTGTCCATCCACCTCCGAGGGCCTTGTACAAGCGCACCAGGTTGGCGGTTACGTTCCCGTTGCTGATGGCCAATTGCTCCTGGAACGACAGCAGAGACCGCTGTGCATCCAGGACATTGGTGAAATCCGTGAGCCCCGCTTCGTACTTCTGCCGGGCCAAATCCGCCGCCTGCTGAGCCGCCCGGGTCGCCTGGCTCAACGCTTGCCGCCGCTGCTGAACCTCGGCGTAGGCTACGAGCGCGTTTTCCACTTCCTCCAGCGCATTGAGGATGACGGCCTCGTACTGGATCAGGGCCTGCTCCTGAAGAGCCGACTGAGCCTCGATGTTCTGCCGGATCGCCCCACCCTTGAAGATGGCCCAGCTGAGCCGAGGCCCCCCCGAGAGTGTCAACAGGCCCGTTGACGGATTGCTCAGGGAAAGGGTCTCCAACCCGATGGAGCCGCTCAGCGTGAGCTTGGGATACAGATCCGCCGAGGCCACGCCAATCCGGGCCGTCTGCGCCGCCAGCTCCCGCTCGGCCTTCCGCACGTCGGGCCTGCGGCGCAAAAGATCCGCCGGCACCCCCACCGCAACCTCGAGGGGCGGGACGGGGATGGGCTTCGGCTGAGCGAGCTCCGCGTGCACTTTCCCCGGCTGCTCGCCGAGGAGCACCGCGACACGGTTCATCGCTTCCTCGAGGCCGGTGCGCAAGACGGGAATCTGAGAGCGCGTGTTTTCGAGGTTGTAGCGGGCCTGCTGCACCGCAAGCCCGTCGCTCAATCCGGCTTGAAACCGCCATTGAGTCAGCTGGTACGTTTCGTTCTGGGAGTCGAGGTTGACTTCCGCCACGTGAAGGCGGTCCTGAGTGGTGCGCACGTCAAGATAGTTGAGGGCCACTTCGGCGAGCAGGGAGACCAGGACGTCCCGCAAATTCTCCTCGCTCGCCTGCAGGTCCCCTTGTGCGGCTTCGACGGAGCGGCGGACACCGCCGAACAGGTCCAGCTCCCATGCAGCATCGAAGCTCGCCGAATAAAGATCGCTCGTCTTGCCGGTGCCCGTGTCTCGGCTGGTACGAACCGTGGTGGCTGAGGCCGCGCCATCGAGGGTCGGCAAGAAACCGGACGCCGCGATGCCACGACGGGCGCGTGCCTCTCGAACCTGCGCCCGGGCTTTTTTCAGATCGAGGCTGCCCGATGCAGCGCGCTCGATCAATCCGGACAGGATCGGATCGTCGAGTGTGGTCCACCAGGCAGCCAGGGTCCGGGCATCCGTTTCCCCGGTGCCAGGATGGGCCTGAAGCTGGGTTCTCCATTCCGGGTAAACGGGGATTTCGGGGCGCACGTAGTCCGGTCCCACCGAAACACACCCGGCAGTGAGCATGGCCAGAATGACTGCCAGGAAAAAAGCTCCGCAAGGGAGCCGGTGCGAGCGAGCAAACTCACACCCAACGACACTCCGGCGAAGGCCGGAATCCAGCACGATTGCTATCAAGACCTGATATCCCTTCAGTGGCGTGGTTATTCGGACCGCCCTGCCGTGGCGATCGCTCGGATGCCGCCGAGTGAAAATCGGGTGATTTCGTCCGCCAGATCGATGATCTGCGGACGATCCAGATGCTCGAGACCTGTCAGCTCCAGGAGCTGCCGGGCATGAAGCTGAAAAATGCACTGCCCGATGACATTCATCCTGCTAAGCTGGACCGAGTGGCCGTCGGGGTCCCGAGACGGATTCTCCCTGCGGACCAGCTCCCGGACGATGCCATCCAGGTATTCATCCATGGGCCGGATGATCGTTTCCGCCACTTTGCTCAAGACCCCGCTCGGATTGGCGGTTTCCTGCGCGAGGAGCCTTCCGTGCCATGCCGGGAACCCGTCGCCCAGCCCGCGCAACAGGAAGGAACGGATAAAGGCTCGAAATCGCTCCTCCGGCGTCGCTCCCGCCCCGATGCCCCAATCGTGGGGGTACTTCTCCACGGCCCACCGGTGGGAGTATTCGAACACGGCCTCATACAGCCCCTCTTTATCGCGAAAATGGTAGTTGACCGCGCTCACACTGGCATTAGCGCGCTTGCAGATCTCGCGGACGGTCGCGGCTCGAAAGCCATGCAGGGCAAAGATCTCTCCCGCCGCTTCGATCAGCCGCTTCTTCGTTCCTTCATCCCAGACTGGACGGGCTCTCATGCCTCCTCCATCAAATAAGACCGGCCCATGCACAACATTCGTTCGAAACAGATGACCTATTATTTCGAACAGCTGTTCGAATTTGTCAACTTGTTTTTTTCCGCTCCTTTCCACCAAAGACGAGCTATTGGAAGGGCCTTGCCTGTCGGGAGACAGCCCGCAGAGCCTGGTCTCGACAGGAAGCCATGCTTCGGGGGGTAGAATTTCCGCTGCTTCGCTGATATAGTGGAGGGCAAGTCGAGCCGGTTTCCCCAATTCCCATGTCTGTGATTTGAATGCTCTGTAACGATTGAGCTCATACTGACGTCGAACGGACGCCGTTTTGACGGTGAAGACTTGACTCAAGGAAAGCGGACAGAGACATGCCCAACGAGCCCATCAAAGACGAGCGTCCGGCCAAGCAGCCGGATTTCCCTTCCAAGGACCATGCGCGCATCCTGTTTGCGCCCGATCTGATTTATCCGAAGATCTCCGGAAGTGAAGCGGCGTGGTTCGCTCTCTATGTCCAGGTGAACCACGAAAAAGAGGTTTACAAGCGGGTCGAGCAAAAGGAGATCGAGTGTTTTCTGCCGCTGCTCGAAACCTGGAGCAAGCGCCGTGACCGGCGCAAGAAGATCCACCTTCCGCTGTTTCCGGGCTATGTCTTCGTGCGCACGGTCCTGGACAACTACACCAACGTGAACATTTTAAAGACACCCGGGGCGATCCACATCCTGCGCAATTCGGAAGGGCCCCTACCGATCCCGGACTTCCAGATCGAGAACCTGAAGACGGTCCTGAACAGTTCGGCGGAGGTCAGCCTGCATTCGTATCTCAAGGTGGGCGAATGGGTACAGGTGGTCAAGGGGCCGTTCGCGGGATGCATGGGAATCCTGGTGCGGCAGAATCCCAAGAAGGGCCGTTTGGTGGTGAGCGTGGACCTCATCCAGCGCTCGGTCAGCGTGGAAATGAACGTGGAAGACGTTGAGCCGGTTGAGGCGCCACCGCCCTCCCCGACCGTCCAATGATCAAACGACCGATTCTTTCATGATGCCGAAAAGAGGTGGACCTGCACGCGAGTGCCCTGATCCAGCCCTTCGACATGTGCGGGGATGACGATGTATCCGTCGGCCCTGGCGAGGATGCCGATCATCGCCGACTTGCCAAAAACGGGCGTGGCCACGGCCTCACTCCCCTGCACCGACACGGTCACTGGCAGACAATCCGTTCTTCCATGCACTGAAGGCGCCTGACGGGTCAATACGGCGGTGAGCGTTCCCGCGCTGACGGCAGCCCCTTTTGACCGAACGATCCCCTGCAGCCGCTCCAGGGACGGCAGCGCAAAGACCCGACAGATCATGAGGGCGGAAACGGGCTGCCCGGGGAGGCCCCAGAAGATCTTCTTGCCGATGCGTGCAAGGATGGTGGGCTTGCCGGGGCGAATGGCCACGCCGTGGACCAGGAGCTCGGCGTCGGGGAAGCTTTCCAGAATTCGAATCGTGTAGTCCCGAACGCCCACGGAGCTCCCACCCGAGAGCATGACCACGTCGTGATCCTCCAGGGCGGCGCGGCAGGTCTCGACCAGGGATTCGAGCGAGTCGGTCACCAGCCGCCGCAGTCCCGCCACGGCGCCGCATTCCTCTACCTGGCCGGCTAGCGTCACCGTGTTGATGTCGCGTATCTTCCCCATGGGAACGGAAGGCGTCTCGACGGGCACGACTTCATCTCCCGTTGAGACAATGGCCACGCGCGGGCGCCTGTGCACCCGAGCGCGCCCCTGCCCCACGGCCGCGAGCAGCCCCAGATCCTGGGGTCTGAGCCGCCATCCCTTTGGAAAGAGAACGTCGCCAAGCGTGATGTCCTCCCCTACCTGGAGCACATTCTCGCCAGGCGCCACGGGTCGCGTGACTTCGATCGTCTCCTGATCGAGAGGGGCGGTGTATTCTACCATCACCACGGCATCGCTGCCTTCGGGAAGCATTCCCCCGGTCGGGATGGTGATCGCCTTTCCCGGTTTAAGCACCGTCGAGGCTTCCTCCCCCATCAGCACCTCGCCGCCTTTCTCCAGAAGAGCAGGCAGGCTTTCGGACGCCCCGAAGGTATCGCGGGCCCGAACAGCATACCCATCCATGGTCGCGCGGGCAAAATGCGGCAGCGGCTCGGGTGACCGAACTTCTTCCGCAAGCACGCGGCCTCGAGCGGAGGAGAGATCCAGCTCCTCGGATTCGAGAGGCTCGAATCCATCAATGATCTCAAGGACTTCCTCTGCCGTTTTGACTTTGAGAAATTCAGCCATCTCACAAACCGTGTTCGAGGGGTGTCCGGATTAGGATCACTTGCAGGTTTCTGGCAGGAATAGGAACGATGGCACAAAACGCTGCAACTGTCAGTTGCGTACAACCAGAAGACCCTGCCGCCATTCCGAAAGTCCCGGAGAGACGACAGGGTCGAATCCATTCACTGGTGAAAAGCCACTCGGTACTCAGCCGCACAAGAGCGTGTCCATCAGGAGAGCCAAACACCGAGAAACGTCGTTCCGGCAATCGTAAAGCCGGAATCCACGCCAATCATGGAACTGCCTGGATCCCGGCTGAAAGACTGCCGGGATGACGTACACTGTGATTACGGACACCTTCCTGTGTGGCGGTGTACTTAGAGGGCCTTCGCGAAGGCCTCCTTGGAGATCTCACCGAGCTTGCCGAGGTTCTCGACCACGGTGATGCCCGCTTTGCGCATGGCTTCGATCTTGGCCTGGGCCGTTCCGCTGGAGCCGCTGATGATGGCCCCGGCGTGGCCCATTCTGCGTCCCGGAGGCGCGGTGAGCCCGGCGATGAAGCCGACCACCGGCTTCGTCACGTTCTTCTGGATGAATTCCGCCGCTTCCTCTTCGGCCGAACCGCCGATCTCACCCACCATGACGATGGCCTTGGTCTGGGGATCGTTCTGGAACGCGGAGAGGCAGTCGATGAAATTGGTGCCGTTGACCGGGTCCCCACCGATCCCGATACAGGTGCTCTGCCCGATTCCCTGCATGCTCAACTGATGAACCACTTCATAGGTGAGAGTGCCAGAGCGGGAGACGACTCCGACAGGGCCGGGCTTATGGATGGGGGCCGGCATGATCCCGATCTTGCACTGGCCCGGCGTGATGATCCCGGGGCAGTTGGGCCCGATGAGACGGGTCGGGGAGGTCTTGAGGGCCATCTTCACCTTCATCATGTCAAGGACCGGGATGCCTTCCGTGATGGCAACCACGACGTCGACCCCGGCGTCGATTCCTTCCAGAATGGCGTCCGCCGCGAAGGGAGGCGGTACGAAAACCATGGCGGCGTTGGCTTGCGTCGCTTTCACGGCTTGGGCGAGCGTATTGAAAACGGGGATGCCCTCGACGTCCTGGCCGCCTTTGCCCGGCGTGACGCCCGCGACGACGTTGGTCCCGTAGGCTTTACATTGAAGCGTGTGGAACTGGCCCTCTCGACCGGTGATTCCCTGAACCACCAAACGCGTGTTTTGATCCACCCAAATGCTCATGTCGTTCCTCCCTTATGCTCTCGCGATCGCTGCAACCTTCTGGGCGGCATCCGTCAGGTCTTTCGCGGTTGTGATGTTGAGCCCCGATGCATCGAGGATTTCCCGACCTTTCTCGACGTTGGTCCCTTCCATCCGAACGACAAGCGGCACCTTCACGTCCACCTTCTTGGCCGCGGCCACCACGCCGAGGGCGAGAACGTCACAGCGGAGAATGCCACCGAAGATGTTGATCAGCACCCCTTTCACGTTGGGGTCGCTCAGGATGATCCGGAACCCGTTCTCAACCATCTCTTCGTTGGCTCCGCCGCCGACATCCAGGAAGTTCGCGGGCTCGGCGCCGGCCAGCTTGATGATGTCCATGGTCGCCATGGCAAGGCCCGCGCCGTTCACCATGTTGCCGATGTTGCCGTCCATCTTGATGTAGTTGAGATTGTACCTGGAGGCTTCGATCTCGAGGGGCTCCTCCTCGTCCAAATCGCGATAGCAGACGACGTCCTTGTGCCGAAAGAGGGCGTTGTCGTCGAAGTTCACTTTCGCATCGAGGGCGATCAACCGCTTGTCCTGCGTGATGATGAGCGGGTTGATCTCGACGAGCGAGCAGTCGTAATCCATGAACAGGGCGTAGAGCTTGTTGACCATGGGGACGAAAAGCTTCATGAGATCCGGGGTCAGGTTGAGGCCGAAAGCCAGCTGCCGGCACTGATAGGCCTGCAGTCCGAGGAGTGGATCGACCTGCACCTTGATGATCTTCTCAGGCGTCTTGGCCGCAACTTCTTCGATGTCCATTCCGCCCGCTTCGCTCACCATGATCACCACGCGCGCAGTGGCCCGATCCGGGAGCATGCCCAGGTAAAGCTCCTTTTCGATCCCGAGACCTTCCTCGACGAGGAGCTTGCGCACAAGCCGCCCTTCGGGGCCGGTTTGATGCGTGACGAGCGTCATCCCCAGAATGCTGCTGGCGATCTGGTCCA
>CALBZH010000009.1 GCA_937889795.1 uncultured Syntrophobacteraceae bacterium
TGCTGCTCTCCCTGACCGCGGTCGGGGCCGAAGGCCACATGTTCGCCGCAACGTACCGGGTGGATCTGTTCTCTCAGGTCTTCAAGACCCTGCTGGCCATAGGTCTCTTTCTGGTCGTGAGTCTATGCGGTGAGATCCAGGATATCCGGGAAGGGGGCCGAACGGATTTCTATGCACTCCTGTTTGTGTGCACGCTGGCCATGATGATGCTCGTCAGCGCGGACCATCTGCTCGCCATGTACGTCTCACTCGAGCTTTCGAGTTACTCGCTCTACGTTTTGGTTGCCTTGAGAAGGGATCAGGAGCTGGGGCTCGAGGCGGGAATCAAGTATTTCGTGGTCGGGATTTTCGCGTCCGCCTTCATGGTCTTCGGCCTGGCACTTCTGTATGGAACGGTGCACTCCGCCTACATCCCGGAAATCACGAAAAGCCTTCCGGGGATGATCAAACAGCCGGCGGTCATTTTCGGCCTGCTCCTGACGCTGAGCGGATTCTTTTTCAAGCTGGCCATCTTCCCCTTCCACCACTGGGCCCCGGATGTGTACCAAGGGGCCATGAACCAGGTTTCGGCTTACATCGCGACGGCATCCAAGGTGGCCGCCATCGCGGTCGTGATCAAGCTGGTGGCTGCGGCGGGGCAGGGGAGCTCGTATTTGACGCATGTCCTGGTGGTGCTGTCCATCGTATCCATGACCGTGGGCAACCTGGCCGCCATCACCCAGCAGGACTTGAAACGTCTGTTAGCCTATTCGACGGTCGCTCATTCGGGGTACGTGCTGCTCGGCATCCTGAGCATGAACCGTGACGGCTATGCAGGGGCCGTCTTCTACGCCCTGTCCCTCCTGGTGATGAAGCTCACGGCATTCCTCGTGGTCGTGAAGGTGGCCTGTAACGGCAGAAACCCGCAGCTCGACGACCTCGCGGGCCTGCATCGCCGCTCGCCCTTGCTGGCGCTGGCGCTCATGGTCTCCCTATTCAGCCTCGCCGGCATCCCGCCGACGATCGGGTTCGCGGGGAAGTTCCTGGTCTTCGTCGCGGCGATGGAGCGCGGGTATTTCACCCTCGTGGTGATCGCCATGGTCAATGTGGTGATTTCACTCTATTATTACTTATTGGTGATCAAGGCGGCCTACCTCCAGGAGCCCGCCGAGGCACAGCCCGCTCTCCGTCTGTCGCCGGCCATGAGCCTGCTGACGGGCGGTTTGATCGTGGCCATGGTACTCGGAGGCTTCTTCCCCAATCCGCTGATTGAGCTGGCCATTGCTGCATCAAAAGCCATCCTGTGACGCCTGTCCTTCCGCAGCATATGCTCGTGAGCCCCACAATCTGCTCAAGATTTTCTCCCCATGACGCGACTCCGTCTACCAGGAGAGTCACTCGTTGGTCATCGCGTCGCGAAAGGAGAAATCATGAGCCAGAGAAGTCATTGCACGTATCATCCCACCAAGCCGGCCCACTTTCACTGCCCGCGGTGCGACGTGGAGCTTTGTGCTCAGTGCGTCGTCCGACGCTCGAAGACGGTTATGGGAAAAAGCTCCGGGGAGCTGCATTTCTGTCCGAAGTGCAACCTCCCGGTCGACGTGTTGAGCGTCGGCAGCTTCATCGATCCCTTCTGGACCAGGCTGCCTCGGTTTTTTGCCTACCCGCTTCAGCCGAGGCCCCTGCTGCTGATCGGAGTGATCGCGCTGGTCGGGCTGATACTCCAGGATTTCAGGATTGTTCAGGTCATTCTTGGCGCTGTCATGGTCAAGTATGCCTACGCGGTGCTGCGGCGCACGGTGGAAGGGGACCTCACGGCTCCGGAGCTATCCTACGAGGTTCTCGGGACGGACTTGGGACAGGCTCTGAAGCAGGTCTTGCTGTTCATCGCCGTGGCTTTCATGGTCGGCCTGTCCTTCGGGGTTCTTGGGAAGGAGCTGGGCTATTTGTGCGTGTTTCTGGCAATCCTACTGGCTCCAGCCATGATCATCGTGCTGGCCATGACGGGGAGTGTCATGGCGGCCCTGAATCCGGTGTCGTTCACCACCCTGGCTTACCGGATCGGGTGGGGCTATCTTCTGATGTACCTGTTTCTTGCGTTGCTGATGGGTGCTCCGATGGCGCTGGCCATGACGCTCGGTAAGCTTCTACCCCCGACCGTGCTCGGTTTTCTCCACTCCGTCGCCAACCTGTATTACACCATCGTGGCTTATAATCTGATGGGCTACGTCATGCTCCAGTATCACGAGGAAATCGGCTACGAAGTGACGGCTCGGGATTTCAAGGACCAAGCGCCCGTGCTGCTGAGCCAGCCCGCTCCTCCTGCGGACAAGCGGCATGAGACGGATACCATTTTGAATCAGGCGAGCATCATGATCAAGGACGGCCGCTTCGACGACGCCGCCGTCCTGATGCGTGATCGGTTGCGAACGTGCAGTGACGATCCCGTGCTTTGCGAGCGGTATTACACTCTCCTCAAGATCAGCCAACAGACCGAGGAACGGCTGCGCCACGCCGTTGATTGGCTGGATCTGCTGGTGTCCGAGAACGAAAAAGAAACGGCTTTGGAGGTTTACAAGGAGTGTCTGTCCGCTGATCCCCAATTTGCGCCCCACTCCGACGCGCTCTTCCGAATTGCCACGTGGTGCCTGGAAGCCGGGGACATCAAGGTTGGCATGAACGGCTTGGCGAAGCTCCTCAAGATCGCTCCAGACCACGCCTTGATCCCCAAAGCGCTCTACCTCTTCGGAAAGACTGCCTTCGAAAAGCTCCATGACGTCGACCGGGCCGAAAAGGCGCTCCTAGGCCTCCAACAGAAGTACCCTGCCCATGAACTGGCCGAGCATGCCCGGAAGTTTCTCGATCAGATGAAGCGCCGGCAAGCGGCTGTTGCGCAGCGGTCGACGCCGCTTCCGGCCAAGGGAGAGTCTTTGCGCTATTAGGAGCCACCGGAGTCATTGCCACCCATGTGCCGTTGCCTCAAGGCCCCCTCCTGGAGAGGGGGCTTGAGGCAGGATCGGCCCTGCACCTTAAGCGGCGGCCCCGAGTAATTCGTGGGCGATCCGAGATTCGGCGGATTCGGGAAAACGGCGGGCGAGAAGTCGTAGGCAGTCTTTGCCCTTGGCGGCATTTCCCGCACTGGTGTACGCCCGCGACAGGCTGAGGAGCAAGGTCGGTATCGTTGGAAGCTGGGGGGTGCTACGGATGAGGTGGCCGACGATTTTGGTGGCGTCCTCGAGCAGGCCCCGCTGGGTGAAAGCGGCGCCGAGGCGAGACCACACGTCGGGAGGCAGCGACGGATGCTTCGAGAGCCTGCAGTACTCCTGGTAAGTCTCGTAGAGGGCCTTGTGGCTCCGAGCATCACCAGTCTGGCTGAGGCGAAGAAGCAGCCGGGCCGCCGTCTTGTGGAATTCTTCCCGTTCGGGGCTCAACTTATCGATATTAAAAAGGTGCGTGAGGATCACCGGACTCTCCGGGTCGAGCTCGAGGGCCTGCTGCATCAGGACGCGCGCCGCCCCGAGATCCAGCTCGGCGAGCTTCTGCAGGCCGGCCTCCACCAAGGAAGCAACCTTCTCCGAGCGCTCATCGTCCGCCGGATCGAGCTTCACTCCCCCGAAAAGCTTCTTCTGACCGAACCCCAGGACCGCTCCACTCACAAGGCCTCCGATGTGGGCCACATACGCCACATTGCTGACGCCGCCGCACAGGAGCTGAAAGATCTCATTGCCGATCCAGACAGGGAGCAGGAAGATGGCGCCCACTCGCGCATACCCGAAATAGAAGCCCAGAGAGTAGAAGATCTTGACCTTGGATCTTCCGTAGAGAACCGTGTAAGCGCCGATGATCCCTGAAATGGCTCCGGACGCTCCGACCAGCGGAACGGCACTGCTCCTGTAAACTAGGCCGAAGCACACCGCCGAAAGAACGCCGGTCACCAGGTAGATCACCAGGTAAACCGAGCGGTTGCCCGCGAGCTCAAGAATGCAGCCGACCAGCCACAGCAGGAGCATGTTCCCGATCAGGTGCATGACGCTTGCGTGAAGAAACATGTAGGTGAACAGGGTCAGGGGGCTCCAGACGGCCGGCTTGAAACCAAATTTGGAGCTGATCGTTTCGGACCGCAGCCGTTCCTGCTCGGCTTTGAGCCTGCGCCATTCAGCGTACTGCGGATCTTCGGGCGTGATGACTTGCCCGCTTTCCAGCTTCCGCATGAAATCCGCGTCGCTTGTCATGGCGCCGTATATCTGCGAAAAGGTCAACGGGTCGTCCAGGTTCTTGCCGGTCGCCGCCGGAATCTCGTGGCTTCGCCCGGTGGCCTTAAGGTGCTCAACGAATCGAGTGATCTCCATCCGCGCCAGGCCGGATTCCCTATAATGGGTCCAAAGCTTCTCGCCCCACTCAGCGTCTCCGGACTGGAGCCCGAAATACACGAAGCAGTTCACGAGGAGGAGCAGGATCGTCACGATCGGCGGGTTGCTCCAGCTTATTTTCTTTGTCATGGGTACGATCAGCATAACCGTGTCCTGTGGGTGCGCAATGAATCTCGACGCATGGGCGGATTCCGTTGACTGCAAGGGTGAGCATGCAAGCCACCAGGTATTTGGGATCGTTATCGGCTATTGCGTGATGAATCATGATCGGGTCGCGCTTTCAGGCAGACGGATTCGTCGATTGCGACGGGATGGAAAACCGGCCTTGAATGGGGGGGAGAATCGATTGAGGCGGGTGCAATTTTTCGGAGACGCGCCTACCCGGTGATCAGAAATCGTAACTTGAGCGGGGGGGACGCGAGGGCCGCGGCTTTCAGACCTTCGAGGAATCTTTTCCAGTCCTTGAGGTGGCTTGCCTCGTATTCCTGGTTATTTTGAAGGCATGGGCATTGCATCGATGGCGGGGATCGCGACTCTCGTCAAGGGGATATCGTCATGAAGAAGCCACTGCTGATGATTACCGCCTTTCTGATCCTGGGACTTACTGCGACCGTTCTGGCTTCCAGCGGGTCCCGCACCTTTCAGTGCGGCACTCGACTGGTGTACCTTGGTGATTCGAAAGGGGAAGTCCTGCGCAAATGCGGTTCTCCCTCGTGGGAGGACGGCTGGTACGAGGACCGGGTGGAAGCGCTCGCGGGGGCTAGGCCCTACACCACGAGGCCGACGGATCCCCTGGGAACGCGCATCCCGCTTTACTCTGTCCTTCGTGTTTGGGTGGACGAATGGACGTATAACCCGGGACCTACACAATTCATGAGGACCTTGCGGTTCGAGAATGGCCGGCTTGTCAATATCGAGACAGGGGACTACGGCTATTGACGCATCGGTCTGGGCAATCGGATGAATCCCGGTCGACTCAAGCACGCGCCGTGTGCTTGAGTCGACGCGCGCCATGCCCAAGCACCTCGCATCCATAGCGATTGACTTCGCACAAGCACACAGGGTAACGTTTTCCCGCCGATGCCCCTGCTGAAGCCTCCCTCATCATCGGCCCACCGATGGGGTGGCTCGGCCGGGTCTGAGTGTCCTTCCGAGCCTATTCCAACGTCGCCATGATTCTGCGATAGGTGGTCTGCAGATCACCGGTTGGGTAGGATTTGCCCGGCCAGGTTGTCATGAAGCCATCGTTTTCGTATCGCGGGATGAGGTGAAAATGAAGGTGGTCGATGAGTTGGCCGGCCGCCCGGTAATTGTTCTGGAGGAAGTTCAAGCCTTGGGCGCCAACGCCCTTGAAAACCGCCTTGCCGATTTTTTGCGCGATGGTCATGCAGGCACTGAGGGCTTCAGGATCGGCTTCGAAGAGGGTCGCGTAGTGAACCTTGGGGATCACCAGGACATGGCCCGGGTTGATGGGATTGATGTCCATGAAGCTGAGCACGAGATCGTCTTCATACAGCTTGGTGCTGGGAATCTCATTCCTGGCGATCTTGCAGAAGATGCACTGATCCATGTGGTATTCTCCTCCCTCAAGAAACCCTTGTTCACGGATGCTGGAATCGGACGGACGATGAAGCGCAGGGAAGCTTCGATCCGCTCCCGGGACGGGAGCGGTCACCCACCTCCGAGGTCCGATTAAACTAGCAAACGCATGAAGGCATGTAAAGGACGGCCATGGCGCGACGCCGTGAGTCGCCCCCATGCACTCGAAGCAAGGGACACGGAGGGCTTGAATCAACACTGCCTCACCGAATAGAAAAGGAGTGGCCCAAGATGCTGGTGCTAGGAATTTATGGATCACCGCGAAAGGGTGGCAATACGGATCTCATGCTGGATGCCTTTCTGGAAGGGGCCGCGTCGGCGGGAGCGGCAATCGAGCGGCTTTACGTTCGGGACCTGGAGATCAAGGGGTGCATTGCCTGTGGTCACTGCGACCGAAAGGGGTTCTGCATCCAGAAGGATGATATGCAGAACGTGTATCCCCTGCTGGAAAAGGCAGCTCGGGTTGTCGTTTCCTCTCCTGTGTATTTCTACGGGGTGACCGGGCAGTTGAAGCTTCTCGTGGACCGGTCCCAGGCCGTTTACATGAAGCACGAGCTTGCCAAAAAAGAAGGCCGAGGAACGGACGTCGGAGCGGGGGGAAGGGGGTTCTTGCTCGCGGCGGGCGCCACGAAGGGGAAGCGCCTTTTCGAGTGCACCGTGCTCTGCATCCGGTATTTTTTCGATGCGCTGAACATGGACTACGTGGGAGACCTGTGCGTCCGGGATCTCGAGCACAAGGGGGACGTCAGCAAGCACCCAAACGCCCTGGAGGACTGCCGCAAGGCCGGGGTGGAGTTTGCGAGAGCCTAGTGCTTCGTCAGAGAAGTTATGCCGGGTACGAGAACACCCCCCAACCCCCCTCGAGGGGGGAATCAAAGGGGGGTGTT
>CALBZH010000010.1 GCA_937889795.1 uncultured Syntrophobacteraceae bacterium
CTCGCCACAACCGTGGTCATTCCCATGCCGCCGCCCACACAGAGCGTCGCCAGTCCGACTTCCAGGTTCCGTCGGGCCATTTCATAAATGAGGGAGATCACAATCCGGAGTCCCGTACACCCCACGGGATGTCCCAAACCGACACCACTTCCGTTGACGTTGGTGATCGATCGATCGAGCCCCAGGCCCATTTCACACGAAATGTACTGCGCCGCGAACGCCTCGTTGACTTCGATGAGCTGAATGTCTTTGAGGGTCATGCCGGCTTTTTTCAACGCTTTCTGAGTCGATGGAACCGGGCCGTAGCCCATGAGATGCGGCTCAACACCGGCCGCCGCCTGGGTCACGATGCGGGCCATCGGGGTGAGCCCCAGCTCCTTCGCACGGGCTCGCGTCATCAAGATAGCCGCCGATGCGCCATCGTTCAGTCCCGACGAGTTGCCGGCCGTGACGGTGCCATCGGGCCGGAACACGGGCTTGAGCTTGGCCAGGTCCTCCATGGTGAGCCCGAAGCGCGTATGCTCATCTTTGTCGAAGACCACGGGCGCGCCCTTTTTCCCCGGCAGCTCGAAGGACACAATTTCCTCCTTGAAGCGTCCGGACGTGGTGGCGGCCTCCGCCTTGTTGTGGCTCTCCAGCGCCACCTGGTCCTGCATTTCTCTTGAGATGGAATACTTGGTCGCCAGGTTTTCCGCCGTGATTCCCATGATCATGGGCGATCCCATGAGCCGACTCCCGGAGTGCAACATTTCCCAGACGGCGTCGATGCATTCCTGGTTCTGAAGACGCATGCCCCAGCGGGCTCCGGGCAGATAGTACGGGCCGGAGCTCATGGATTCGACACCGCCCACCAGCACGATTTCACTATCTCCGGCGCGAATTTGCTGCACGCCGCAGGCAAGCGCCTGCATGGACGACGAGCACTGGCGCTGCACGGTGAAGGCGGGAATTTCGAAGGGAAGCCCGGCGATGAGCGCCGCTGTTCGGGCGGTGTTGGCTTCATCGAAGCACTGGACGCAATCGCCGAAGACAATGTCATCGATCAAATGCGGGTCCAGGTTTCCCGCGCGTTTGAGAGCTTCCAGCATGACGTGGGCGGCCAGCTTGGAGGCGCGCACGTCCTTGAGGGAGCCGCCGAACCTCCCGATGGCGGTGCGTGTACCGGCTACTATAACGACATCGTTGTCTCGACTCACGTACATTCTCCTTGGCTAGAGCGTTTTCGCAATGACCACGCGCTGGATTTCGTTGGATCCTTCGTAGATCTGTGTGATCTTCGCATCCCGCATCATGCGCTCGACCGGGTATTCCTTGATGTAGCCGTAACCGCCGAGGACCTGGACGGCCTGGGTGGTGACCCACATGGCCACATCCGAGCAGAAGCACTTGGACATGGAGCTCATGCGGATGAGCTCGGGGTTGAGCCGGCTCAAGTCTTTGGGCTGTTCCTGGAGCATGGCGCAGGTCTTGTACAGCAACTGGCGGGCGGCTTCCGTCCGCATGGCCATGTCGGCGAGCTTGAACCCGATCCCCTGGTGCTCGATGATGGGCTTTCCGAAGGCAATGCGCTCCTTGGCGTAGGCCGTCGCGTACTCGAGGGCGCCAGCCGCGATGCCGAGTGCCTGAGCGGCCACGGCGGCCCGCGAGAAATCGAGCGTCTTCATCATGATGTGGAAGCCGTCGCCTTCCTGGCCCAGCAGGTTTTCAGCCGGGATGCGGCAGTCTTCGAAGATGAGCTCGACCGTTTCCGACCACCGAATGCCCATCTTGTTTTCCTTCTTCCCGATGGTGAACCCGGGCGTGCCCTTCTCGACGATGAAGACACCGGCGTTCTTGTGGCTGGGCTTCTCGGGGTCCGTCACCGCGTAGACCGTGACCACACTCGCGACGCCACCGTTCGTGATGAACGTCTTGGTGCCGTTCAGAATGTAGGAGTCGCCATCGCGCTTGGCCCGGCAGCGCAGGCGGGCTACGTCGGACCCGGCCGAAGGCTCGGTCAGGCCGAAGGCCGCCAGGTACTCGCCGGAGGCCAGCTTCGGAAAATACTTTTCCTTCTGCTGCTGGTTGGCGGCGAGCAGGATGGGAAGCGACCCGAGCTCATGGTCGGCGATCAGGAGGCCGCAGGAGGCATCCACTTTACAAAGCTCCTCGACCACGATGGCCAAAGCCAGCGCACCGGCATCGGATCCGCCGAACTCCTCGGGAAAGTCGATCCCGTACAGCCCGTTTTCCCGCATGAGCTCGACCATGTCCCAGTCGAAATGACCGTCTTCATCCCGCTGACCGGCGCCCGGGGCGACTTTGTCCTTGGCGAGCCTTCGGACCATGTTTTGGAGAAGAATTTGTTCTTCGGTGAGGTCGTACTGCATGGCAGATTTCTCCTTATTGGGGGATTACTTCGTGTAGTTGTAAAAACCGCGGCCACTCTTGCGTCCGAAATAGCCCGCCCGCACCATCTTCCGAAGAAGCGGGGCCGGCCGGTACTTGTCTTCACCCAGCTCCTGGTGGAGTCCGTCCAATACGTGAAGCAGCGTATCGAGGCCCACCATGTCCGCCAAGGCGAGCGGCCCGATGGGATGGTTGGCGCCCAGGACCATGGCGCGGTCCACGTCCTCGGCCGAAGCGATGCCTTCGGCGTAGACGAAGATCGCCTCGTTGATCATGGGGCACAGGATCCGGTTCACGGCAAATCCCGGGGCTTCCTTGACCTCGATGGGGGTTTTTCCAATCTTCTCGACATAAGCCTTGGCGACGGCGTAGGTTTCGTCCGAAGTCAGAAACCCGCGGATGAGCTCAACGAGCTTCATCACCGGCACGGGATTGAAGTAGTGCATGCCGATGAATCGGTCGGGCCGCTTCGTGATGGACGCCATTTCCGTAATGGAAAGGCCGGATGTGTTGGATGCGAAAATCGTGTGGGCGGGACACGTGGCGTCGAGCTCCGTGTAGACTTCCTTTTTCAGGGACATGATCTCGATCACGGCCTCGATCACGATGTCCGCATCCTGGGCGGCCTTCTTCAGGTCCGTCGTCCCCTGGACGCGTCCGAAGATCGCCTCGGCCGCGGAAGCTTCCATCTTTCCCTTGGAAACGGCCCGGTCCAGATTGCCTTTGATGGTGCTTAGCCCCTTGTCGACGAAGCGGTCTTCGATATCCCGCATGGCCACCTGAAACCCGGCTTCGGCAGCCACTTGAGCAATCCCGGCACCCATGATGCCCGCTCCCAGGACACACACTGTCTTGATCTCCATATCCTTCTCCTTGCTCTTAGGGTGATGAAACCACACTGGATGGATACCGTCCTCGGGGCACATCCCGCAGGCGGCTCGTTCGTTCGAGGCCCGTCACCACGGGGCCATCATGGTCATGAAGGCTTCCGCAAGCTCATCGATCGTGTTGTCCCCTTCCCGCAGCAGTCCCTGGATGGCGATGCCCTGGACCGAGCCCACGAAGGCGATGGCTGCACCTCGGGGGTTACTGACCCAGGGACACGCGGAAAGGACGCGTGCGAACGAATCCACGAAGACCGCGTATATCTCTTTGAGTCGATTTTCCATGGGGTGGTCGCTTCCCGCGAATTCCGTGGCGAGGGCCGCCAGGCAGATGGTGGCCTCCGGATTGCGCCGGAAGTGATCGCACATGATGTGGATGACGTCGTGAACGACCTGAATCGACGGCTTCTCCGCGCTGTCCGTTGCGTCGGAATAGACTTTGATCCCTCGCGCCAGCCATTCGACGACGGCTTCAAGGAGATCTTCCTTGGAGGGAAAATGGTGAAAGACCGCTCCGGTCGTCAGGCCGATTGCCTGAGCTAGGTCGGCGATGGTGGTCTTGTGGTACCCTTGACGCGCAAACAGCCGCACGGCGGCG
>CALBZH010000011.1 GCA_937889795.1 uncultured Syntrophobacteraceae bacterium
GCGCAGGTCCTCATCGGCAGCGTAAAGGTCCACCTCCGCCGTTTCCGCACGGATTCCCAAAGGGCCCAGCACATCCAGGTCCATCAACGCCCGATGCCGACCGTCATACACCGGCTTGATGAGGTGGGTGAGCAGGTGACGTTTTCCCCAGAAGCCCTTGTGTCTCGGATCCACCCCGAACCGATAGCGCGCCCCACTGAGAAACGCGAGGATGGCTCCCCTGTCGCCCTCCGTCATATTGACCGCCAGGTCATATCTCCCGCGACGCAGCCGAGCGATCAGGCGCAAATCCTCAATCCATCCCGCGCCTTTCTTCAAGGGGATCACGTCGTCGACGGACGGGTGCAAGGTCAGCATCGATTCTGTGCCGGAAGGAACCAGGACGTCAATCCTGACAGACGGACTCGCCGCCTTCAGCGCCTTAAAGGTCGCCGCAGTCAGCAACACGTCACCGATATGGCGCAATTTGATGAACAGAGCACTCCGAATTTCCTGGAGCGGAACGCGGTTCATGGAGCAAATCCTGAAAAGGGCGGCCCGACAAGCGATCTGCCAGCTCCAAACGTCTCATTGTTCCGCAAAGGACCCTCGAGCCGACGAACCGCCACACCACGGCAGGGGAGAGAGAAAGCGACGGGAGCAAAACCAGCCAGGGTCTGCGCAACCTCAGGCTCAAGGGCAACCGATTCCCGCGATCAAGCACCCCCGCCCCTCTTGCCCGCTCCCCTCTAGCATATCCCTATGTGCAGCGTCAACGAAGGAAGACAACAACCTTGACTTGACTTGTTGGGTTGAATGATAATCGTCTCAACTTCTCGAGCCAAAGCTTCCTTTGCTCCGGACCGGTTGTCGCGGTCCAGTACCGTACGCCAATACCCATACAGGATATCACCGTGAGCGATTCGACTCACTATCCGACTCTGCTTCCTTATCTCGGCATGGAGGAGAGCCGCGTTCGACTGGATCTTCTTCAGCCAGTCACGGGGGTGGGCGATGCCAGCTCATTTCAAAACCCCTTCCGTGTTCTCTTGGAGGGAAGTGGGCTTTCCCGTCTTCTTGGCGCTGCGTGGGTAACGGATGCGGGTAGCAGGGTTCAGGACGTTTTTCTCGTCGTCCAGCGAGACGTCTACCCCTGGAGCGGACGTGATGCCGGACAGCTCGTTAATCCCACCGTCGAAGCCATTTGGCGGCAGACTCACGCTTTCTGCGGGATGGAAGCCAGCGGCGGCCTCATGTCCCTACAGGAACAGCTGGATTCGGACGGACGGCTGCTCCCCTTTCAGTCGCTTTTCTATTGCCGGACGAAGCGTCGCTATTTCCATCCTCCCTGTCCCCAATGCGGCGGGCCCCTCATGCTATGCCGCGATGATGCGCACCTCACGGCCGCACAACTCCCGGCCTACTCGCTCTCCCTCAGACGCTACCTGCACTGCCCTTCTTGCGCTCGGTCAGGATCCGAGCCCATCTTCTACACGTTCGAGCTTGGTGCGTACGACCGCCCCTGCGTCAAGGATCGCTTTGCGTTGATCTCCGAATTCGGCGGTACCCCTGCTCCCGTGGACGTCAGCCTGGGATTTCCCTGCAGCGGATGCGACCAATCGGCTACCTGTTACGGCCCATCCCAAGCGGTTTCGAAACGAGTACTCCCGTTTTCCTTTTATCCTTTCCACGGCCTATTTTTCCGTCCCATGCCTTTGAGCGCATCCGAGCTCATTGTCATGATTTCTGGCGGTGAGATCGACGACATTCGGGAGATGCTTGAGCGTCAGGGCGAGCTGGGCCGTGTGAAGGCGCTCGAGCAGTCGGGCGTTCTGGATTCACAAACGGATACCTTCCTCTTTCGGGGCGAGCAGCGCTTTTTCCTGGAGGTCCTTTACCTCAAGCTCTGTTTTCTTGCGGAAGCGATCGACATTCTCCAGCGCTCCAGCGCCATGGCACAGGACGTTGATGCGGTGGCGACCCTGGAGCAGCTTTGGGTCACCCTACCGGAAAGATCCGCCCACCTGCCACGGGCCTGGCACTTCGGGCTCAGTCTGGCGGACGTCTTCCACCCCATCGCGGGACCGACGTCCCATGCCCTCACCGGCACCCGAGGATTCCTCTATTCGCTAGGCATGACCTGGCTTCAAACGCTGCTTCTCAATGCGGGGCAAGATGCGGCACGGGTTAACGGGGCATTGGACGCGCTTCTCGATCGGCGTCTCTCCAAGGCCGACCCATCCGGAAGCCCTCCCCCCTGGAAGCTCGCCGGCAGTGTGTTCGGTCCTGAAAACGTGCTTTGGCGAGCCGAGTCCTTCGTGCAGGATCCGGCATGGACGGACCTGTGGGAGGAATCGCTGAATATGGGCTGGGAGCTGCTCGCCGCTAGCCGCGCCAGCACCCGAGACTGGTCTTGGGCGGGCTTCGGGTGGCAAATCGATGCCTTGAGGGAGCGGGTCCGGCTCGCTCTCTTTTCGCCTCCAGCAGTTGCCTCGCCCGACAAGGCGCAGCAGCCCGAGCCCTCCTTCGAAGAGGCCTCG
>CALBZH010000012.1 GCA_937889795.1 uncultured Syntrophobacteraceae bacterium
GGTTGGGCGTGGTGGATCATCATGGGCGAATTGTCTACGGGGACAAGCTCATGATTATCTTTGCCCGGGAAATCCTCTCGCGGAGGCCCGGGACAACCTTCGTTTCGGAGGTGAAGTGTTCGAAAACCCTTTACGATGAGATCGAAAGACGCGGCGGCGTAGCCATCATGGGACGGACGGGCCACTCGCTCATGAAGGCCCGGATGAAGGAGGTGGACGCTGTCCTGGCCGGGGAGATGAGTGGCCACATGTTCTTCAAGGATCGTTTTTTCGGCTTTGACGATGGGATCTATGCTTCATGCCGCCTGCTGGAGATCATCGCCAACACTAACAAGACGATCCCCGAGCTTCTGGAAGGCGTTCCGGAAACCTGTACGACGCCGGAAATCCGGGTTGCCTGTCCCGATGAGACCAAATTCGAGGTGGTGGAACGAGCCATGGAGGAGTTCCGGAAGGCGGGACTCGAGGTGATCGACGTGGATGGTGCTCGTATCGTTTTTCCGGATGGATGGGGCTTAGTGCGTGCGTCCAATACCCAGCCGGTTCTGGTGCTGCGCTACGAAGCCGAAACGGAAGAACGGTTGGAAGAGATCCGTCAGTTGGTCGAGTCTACCATTGCAAGAGCTCAGTGATGCTCGGAGCGGAAATGCGAAGGGGGAGCGTCACCAAGGATGACCTCCCCCCGTTGTTTCATCCGGGATGTCTTGTGAGCCGCTGCTCCAAGTAGCGGCTCTCCATGTCGCCCTCTCTCGTCGTCTCCGAGTCTTCGCCTTTCCTCATGCCTTCACGATCACTTCCCGGTTTTCCTTGACCTGCTTGGTTGCGTTACGCGTGTCGATCACCAGCTGGGCATGCTGCACGACCATATCGTAATCGTAGGCGGAGTGATCGGTCAGGATCATCACCGCATCGGCTTCGGCCAGGGTCTCCGGGGTCAAAGGGGTGGATTCCAGCTGGAACGTGTGCTTGCGGCCAGGCTTCAACTTCGGGATGTGGGGATCGTTGTAGGAGATGACGGCTCCCCGCTGGATGAGCAAGTCCATGATCGCGTAGCTCGGGGATTCACGGTCATCGTCGATGTCCTTCTTGTAGGCGACCCCGAGGACGAGGATTTTGGAATCCCGCAGGCACTTGCGTCGGTCGTTCAGGGCCTCGATCGTTCGATCGAGGACATGATACGGCATCGAAACATTGATATCCCCCGCAAGCTCGATGAACCGCGTGGTGAAATCGTATTCGTGCGCTTTCCAGGACAAGTAGAAGGGGTCGATGGGGATGCAGTGGCCCCCGAGCCCTGGTCCCGGTTGAAACGGGGTGAAGCCGAACGGCTTTGTGGATGCCGCGTCGATCACTTCCCAGATGTCGATTCCCATTCGCAGCGCCAGCACCTTGAGCTCGTTTACCAAGGCGATGTTGACGCTCCGGTAGATGTTCTCCAGGAGCTTCGTGAGCTCCGCCGCTTTCGTGGAGGAGACCGGTACGACCTTCGTGATGGCTGCCCCGTAAAGCTCCGTGGCGCATTCGAGACACAACGGCGTGACGCCCCCAACGACCTTGGGGATGTTCCCGGTGCTGAAGCTCTTGTTGCCCGGGTCTTCACGCTCCGGGGAGAAGGCGACGTGGAAGTCCTGTCCAACCTTCAGGCCTGACTGCTCCAGGATCGGCACCACCAGCTCATCGGTGGTTCCGGGGTAGGTCGTGCTTTCCAGGATGACCAGTTGTCCCCGGCGCAGGTATTTGGCGATGGTTTGGGTGGTTTCCTCAACGAAGCGCAGATCCGGCTCCATCTTGTCCGTGAGCGGCGTCGGTACGCAAATGAGGATGCAGTCCGCTTCCCGCAACCGCTCGAAATTGAGGGACACGTCCACCCGTTTGTTGGCCAGGAAATGATTGATGGGATCGATGGGAATGTGCTTGATGTAGCTCTTCCCGTGGAGTAAGGCATCGATCTTTCGTGAATCGATGTCAAAGCCAATCATGGGGAACCCCGCCTCCGCGAAGCGGATCAAGAGGGGCAGTCCCACATAGCCTAATCCAATGATTCCGACGGTGGCTTCCTTCTGTTTGATCTTGTCGAGCAAATCCCTCATGTTCCTGTCTCCCCCTCCCAAGAGTGTGATGGCCGGTCCCAAGTCTACCAGGTCTTCCGTACCTTGATGCCTCGATCCATGAGGAGCTGCTTGATCTCTCGGATGGTGTAGGTGCCGTAGTGGACCATGGACGCGATCAAGGCCGCGTCTGCCCGTCCTTCGTCCAGAACGTCGGCAAGATGCACGGGCTCGCCGGCGCCTCCTGAAGCGATGACGGGAATGGATACGTTTGTGGAAATGAGCCGAGTAAGCTCGATCTCGTAGCCCGTCTTGGTTCCATCCGCGTCGATCGAGTTGAGGCAGATTTCGCCGGCACCGAGCCGCTCGGCTTCCAGGGCCCACCAAAGGGCGTCGATCCCCATATACGTGCGGCCCCCATTGATGACCATTTCATAGCCAGACGGGATCTTCTCCGAGACAGGAACTCGCTTGACGTCCATGCCTAGGACGACACACTGGCTGCCGAAAGCCTCCGCGCCCTGGCGGATGATGTCCGGGTTCAGCACGGCGGCCGAATTGACGCTCACCTTTTCCGCTCCAGCCAGCAGCACGTCGCGCATGTCCGCAACCGTGCGGATGCCGCCGCCGACGGAAAACGGGATGAAGATCGTCTCGGCGACGCGTCGCACCACATCCAGCATGATGGGCCGCTTGTCGCTGGAGGCCGTGATGTCGTAGAAAACAATCTCATCGGCTCCCTGCTCGTAGTAGAATCGGCCCATGTCGACCGGGTCGCCGATGTCGATGTTGTCCTTGAACTTGATCCCCTTGGTCGTTCGTCCATCCCGGACGTCCAGGCAGGGGATGATGCGTTTGCTCAACATGGGGTTTCCCTCAATTGGATACGAAGCCCGGCCGCGAGTCGCCGACGCTGAAAGGATCCGCTTCAAGCTCGGCCCTCGACGAGCACTCACGGATTGATGACGGATCGGTGCGGCGGACGGTCAGACGGCCTTGCCGTCCCAATGGCAGAAATTCATCAGGATTTGCAGCCCCGGCGGACCGCTCTTTTCAGGGTGGAACTGCATGGCGACTAGGTTCTTGTGCGCGACGGCCGTGGAAAACGTGATCCCGTAGTCGACCTCTCCCACGACCTGCGTGGGGTCTGTCGGTGCCGGGTAATAACTGTGCACGAAGTAGAACTCACTCTCGGGCGGGATGTCTTGAAACACCGGATGGCTGCCACGAAAGCGCACTTCGTTCCAGCCCATGTGGGGAATCTTAAGCGCCTCGCCGCTCGCCGAGCGCATGTCGCGGGGGAAGAGCCTAACAGACCCGGGGAGAATCCCGAGACACCGCGTGTCGTTTTCTTCGCTGTAGTCAAACAGCACCTGGAGTCCGACGCAGATCCCCAGGATCGGTACGCCAGCCTCCAACCGCTCCCGTAGAAGGACGTCCAGGCCGAGGAGCTTGAGGTTCTCCATGGACTTCCCCGCCGCCCCGACCCCGGGAAAGACAATCCGATCGGACGCTCGAATGATTTCGTGCGAGTCGGTCACCTTGCAGTCGAAGCCCAGGAAGCGCAACGCCCGCTCGACACTGGTCAAGTTGCCGGCTCGATAGTCCAGAATGGCGATCACACGCGGTCTCCTTTCAGAATGCTGATGGTCCGCTTGAAAACAGGCAACGAATACTCATTTTTAGACAACGGGTCAAGGAGTGTTCGGCATGTGAAACCCCCTCGTGCTGTTGAAAGCAGTCGGGTGCTGGCTTCCGAGCGGATCAAACACTTTGACTTATCCGCCCGATGCGGGCTAAATGCAAGAAAATCGGAGCAGAAGGGAAATGGAGGTGATCAAGAAACCCCCATGTAACGGCTCCCCTGTTTCCGACCCAGTTGTTCAAGATCGGAAGAGCACACGTCTGAACTCCAGTCACGAGTGGATATCTC
>CALBZH010000013.1 GCA_937889795.1 uncultured Syntrophobacteraceae bacterium
ACGAGATATCCACTCGTGACTGGAGTTCAGACGTGTGCTCTTCCGATCTCGCGTCGGACCTTGAGCATGCGGAGGTCTTCTCCTGGGGGAGAGCGCTACGACACCATCCCCGGTTTCAGCCCGCCGGCACCAACGTCAATTTCATCGCCGTTCAAGATGACCATCGTTTGCTCATTCGCACCTATGAGCGCGGAGTCGAGGACGAGACCCTGGCGTGCGGCACGGGGTCCATCGCTTCGGCCCTTGTCGCGGCTTCCAGGAGCCTGGCGGCTTCCCCCGTGGAAGTGGTCACACGAAGCGGGGAGGTCCTCACCATCTATTTTCAGCAAAACGACGGGGACAAAAAAGGGCAGTTCAGCGAGGTCTATCTGGAGGGTGATGCCAAGGTGGTCTACGAAGGCGAGCTCTGGGACGAAACCTTGACGAGATAGGGAGGGAATCATGTTTCAAGGCGCTTATGTGGCAATTGTGACTCCGTTCAAAAACGGACAGGTGGATGAAGCAACGCTCCGGGAGCTCATCGAATTTCAGATCGCCAACGGGACACACGGCATCGTCCCTTGCGGCACGACTGGAGAATCGCCCGTTCTGTCCTTTAAGGAGCACGAGCGCGTGGTGGACATTACGGTGGAGCAGGTGAACAAGCGGGTTCCCGTGCTGGCGGGGTCCGGATCGAACAACACCGACGAAGCCATCGTCCTCACCAAGCACGCCAAGAGCGCCGGAGCGGACGGGGCTTTGATGATCGCGCCCTATTACAACAAGCCGACCCAGGAAGGGCTCTACCGCCACTACGAGAAAGTCGCTAAATCGGTCGACATCCCGATTATCGTTTACAACATTCCGGGGCGCACCGCCGTCAACATCGAGCCGAGCACCATGGCCCGTCTGGCCAAGATTGACACGATTGTCGGCGTCAAAGAAGCCTCCGGGAGCATGAAACAGATCACCGACATCATTGCCCTGTGCGGCGAGCAGTTCACGGTGCTCTCCGGCGAGGATTACCTCACCTACCCGCTCATGTGCGTTGGAGGCAAAGGCGTGATCTCCGTAACGTCCAACATCATTCCCAAAGACATGGCCGACCTTTGCAGCCTGGCTCTCGCCGGCAAGCTCGCCGACGCGCAGAAGCTCTTCTATCGGGTCCTGCCCCTGTGCCATGCCCTGTTCTACGAGACCAACCCGGCTCCAGTGAAAGCGGCCCTTGCCATGATGGGGAAAATCCCGAACGACGAGGTACGGCTGCCGCTCGTTCAAATGGGCGACGCCAATCGCGACAAGCTGAAACGCGATCTGCAGGCGTATGGCTTGCTGTAGCGGCGGAGCGGAAACGACATTCTCGCCTGAATCAGGCGTCATGGGAAGAGGAGGAATCTTATGGTACGGGCGGCGATCGCGGGAATTGCGGGGAGGATGGGCTCCCGGATAGCTCAGCTCATTAGGGAATCGGACGGAATCGAGCTTGCGGGGGGATTCGAGCAGCCCCAGCACCCCAAAGTGGGCTGCGAGATCGCCGAGATCATCGGCGGTGCGCGCACGGGCATTCAGGTATCTGGAGGGATGGACGATGTCTTGGGCCACGCGGATGTGGTCATTGACTTCACTCTCGCTGCCGCTTCCCTGGAGCACCTGAAGCTCGCCTCGTCCGCCGGCAAGCCGATGGTGATCGGCTCCACGGGCTTCTCCGCGGACCAGCTGGCTCAGGCCCGCGAGCTGGCCACTCGCGTGCCTTGCGTGATCGCCCCGAACATGAGCATGGGCGTGAATGTGCTTTTTAAAGTCGTTGCCGATGTGGCGCGACTTCTCGGGGAAGGTTACGACATCGAGATTGTGGAAGCCCATCACCGATTCAAGAAGGACGCTCCCAGCGGAACGGCACTCAAACTGGCCCAGGTGGCGGCGGAAGCCGTGCAGCGCAATTTGGACGAGGTGGGGGTGTATGCCCGACACGGACTGATCGGCGAGCGTACGGCGAAAGAGATCGGCGTCCAGACGCTGAGAGCCGGAGACATCGTGGGCGAGCACACCGTGATGTTTTGCAGCCTCGGGGAGCGAATCGAGCTCACTCATCGGGCGCATAGCCGTGACAACTTTGCGCGGGGGGCGATTCGGGCTGCCACGTGGATCATACGTCAGCCTCCCGGCCTGTATGACATGCAGCATGTTTTGGGAATCAAATGATTTTCACCTCTGGAGGATTCCATGCCTTTTGACAAAGCGGACCGTCTCAAACGGCTTCCACCCTATCTGTTTGCCGAGATCGATCGGCTCAAAGCCGAGCTCTTCGCCAAGGGCGTCGACGTCATCAATTTGGGCGTGGGGGACCCCGACCTGCCGACGCCGAGTCATATCATCGAAAGCATGCAGAAGGCGGCCGAAAAACCCGAAAACCACCAGTACCCCTCCTATTCGGGCATGAACGATTTCAGAGACAGCGTGGCTCGCTGGTACAAAACCCGTTTCGGCGTGGACCTGGATGCGAACAGCGAGGTCTTGACTCTTATCGGATCCAAGGAAGGCATCGCTCATCTCCCTCTGGCGTGTGTCAACCCGGGAGACCTTGCCCTGATACCGACTCCCGCCTACCCGGTCTACGATGTGGCGACCATGTTTGCTGGTGGGGAGTCCTATTTTCTGCCGTTGGTTCGTGAAAACGATTTTCTCCCGGACCTTGACGCAATCCCCCGAGATATTGCCCGCCGTGCCAAGATGATGTTCATCAATTACCCCAACAATCCCACGGGAGCGACGGCGGAGCGGGCCTTCTTCGAAAAAGTGCTTGAATTTGCCAGGGAATTCGATGTAGTGGTTTGCCATGATGCGGCTTACACTGAAATGGCATTCGACGGCTATCGCCCCATGAGCTTCCTGGAGCTGCCGGGAGCCAAGGACGTGGCCATCGAGTTCCATTCGCTGTCGAAGACCTACAACATGACGGGCTGGAGGCTGGGCTTCGTGGTTGGCAACAGCGCGGTTCTGGGTGCTCTGGGCCAGGTCAAGAGCAACATCGATTCCGGCGCCTTCAACGCGGTCCAGGAAGCAGGCATTACGGCACTTGAGGCGAGCCAGGATTGCGTCAGCCAGATGCAGCGGATTTATCAGGAAAGACGCGATGTGCTCATCGACGGCCTTCGGAGCGTCGGACTCAATCCCGAGACGCCCAAGGCGACCTTTTACGTGTGGTGCCCGGTCCCTCAGGGCTTTACGTCCAAGGACTTCACGTCCCTGCTGCTTCGAGAGGCGGGGATCGTCACGACACCCGGCAGTGGATTTGGACCTCCGGGTGAAGGATATGTCCGGTTTGCTCTGACCGTTGACAAGGAGCGTCTGGCGGAGGCCGTCGCTCGCATCAAAAAGCTCTCTTTTTAGTGGGCGGCTTGGATCCATGGAAGAGGTTCTGATCGGTCTCGGGAGCAACCAGGGAGACTGCGTCGCTTTGTGCAAAGCAGCGATCCGGTGCCTGGCTGATCATCCGGCCATCAGCGTGGTGCGTGTCTCGTCCCTGTACCGGACAGCACCCGTGGGGTATCTCGATCAGGACTGGTTCGTGAACGGCGTTCTGCTCTGCACAACGTCCCTGAGCCCATCGGAGCTGCTGGATGTGCTTCACACCGTCGAGCAATCGTTCGGCAGAGAGCGCACCCTCCGGTGGGGCCCCAGAACGTTGGATCTGGATCTCTTGGCACATGGGGACCGGGTTGTGCATCTTCCGGATTTGACTGTGCCACACACTCGGATGCAAGAGCGTCGTTTTGTGCTGGCCCCTCTCGTCGAGGTCCACCCGAACTGGGTTCATCCCGTTTTGGGGAAGACGGCGCGGCAACTGCTCGCCGCGCTTTCCGAAGAGCCTGGACAAGATGTGGAGCCGATGGTGTTGTCATGATTCGGTTGCTCATTTATGGATTCGTCGCATACTTTGCCTACCAGCTCTTCAAGTCTCTGGCGAGAAAGCTGTTTCCGTCCAATTTCTCGGCTGAGGACGGTCGAAAGGGGCCAGGGGGCGATCTGAGTACGGAGCTCATCCAAGACCCCGAGTGCGGCACGTATTTTTTGAAGCAACACGGCGTCATCGCGACGTTTCAGGGAAAAAGACTCCACTTTTGCAGTGAGAAATGCCGGGATAGCTATCTGGCCCGCCATCGGAATCCGTGACGATTCATCCTTGCTGGGCGGAAATCCCAAAGAACAACGGGGAGGTCAGTTTGAAATTTTTCATCGATACGGCAAATTTGAACGAGATCAAGGAAGCACACAGTTTGGGAATTTTAGACGGGGTAACGACGAACCCTTCACTGATCGCCAAGGAGGGCATTGCCACAAGACAGGCGTTCGAGCAGCACATCAAGACCATCTGCGAGCTCATCGACGCGCCCGTCAGCGCGGAAGCGGTCAGTCTGACTTTCCAGGAAATGGTTGCTGAGGCTCGTATCCTCGCAGCCATTCATCCCCAGGTCGTGGTGAAGATTCCGATGACCGTGGATGGTCTCAAGGCGGTCAGACAGCTGGCGGAAGAAGGCATCAAGACCAATGTGACCCTGATCTTCTCGCCCCTTCAGGCTCTCATGGCAGCCAAAGCAGGGGCCTCGTATGTCAGTCCGTTTGTGGGACGACTCGACGACATCGCCCACGAAGGGATGGCGCTGGTGGAGCAGATCATCGAAGTGTACTCCAACTATCTCTTCGAAACCGAGATCATCGTCGCCAGCATCCGCAATCCCCTCCACGTGCTCGACGCGGCCAAAATGGGAGCCGATGTGGCCACTATCCCCTTCAAGGTGATCGAGCAGATGGCGAAGCACCCCCTGACGGACATCGGAATCAAGAACTTCTTGGCGGATTGGGAGAAGGTTGAAAGCAAAAACGCCTCGTAAGCGAAACAGCTCCGTTTAGTTTTTGGGCTCCGTAACAAGCAACAGCCGAGAGAGGATCACGATGAAGAATCCGGCCAGAAAAGCAAGACCGATGCGAATCGTTGCCTGGTGGGTTTCTTGTTGCGTCCTGCTGGCCACACCCGCTGGTGCGGACATCTTTAAGTACGTGGACAAAGAAGGGGTGATCCATTTCACCAACATCCCCGCTCATCCAGATGCACAGAAGATGGCAGCGTTGAAGCCCCTCACGGTCTCCCACACCACGGGTCGGATCGCGCCAAAGGCTCAACTGCCTTTGCTGCGCTCTTACGTGCCCTTCTGCGATCTTCCGAATCAAAACGCCTATGAGCCTCACATCCGCTTGACCTGTCTGCGGCATGGCATGGACCATAACCTCGTTAAGGCGGTCATCCGAGCCGAATCGGGGTTTAACTCGCAGGCCGTGTCGCCCAAGGGCGCCATGGGGCTGATGCAGCTCATGCCCGACACGTCACGGTACATGGGCGTTTTGAACCCCTTCGACCCGCTCGATAACATCGACGGCGGGACGCGTTATCTCAGGATGTTGCTCGACCGGTTCAACAATGATATTTCTTTAGCGTTGGCCGCATACAACGCCGGTCCGGAAAATGTGGCCAAGTACAGAGGGATCCCTCCGTACGATGAAACACAAGTCTACGTCCAACGAGTGCTGGAGTACTACCAGCGCTACAAGCGATGAACAGAGAAGTCAGCCCGTGGATTCAAAGCAGTCTGAAGTTGGCATGAAGGCGGTGGGACAAACACGGCCAGGTTTGTCGCGGCAGCACCTGACCGCCCTGCCCAACCTTTTGACATATTTGCGGATTGTCGCCATACCGCTGATCATCGTTTTGCTCACCCCGCCCGCATCCCGACACATTCTCAACGTGGCCTTCGTGGTGTTCGGCCTAGCCTCACTGACCGACTACTTCGACGGAATTCTCGCGAGGCGCCACAATCTGGTAACTTCCGTGGGCAAGCTGCTGGACCCCCTCGCGGACAAGCTGCTCAACTCAGCCGTGCTGATCATGCTCATCCCCTTGGGAAAAGTCGATGCGTGGCTGGTTTTCCTCATCATCGGCCGGGAAATGACCATTACGGGGCTTCGATCCATTGCGGCCAGCCAAGGGCTGATCATCAATGCAAGCCGCATGGGCAAAAACAAGATGATTTCGCAGATCTGCGGTATTTTGTTCCTTCTGCTGACCATCCCGCAATATCAGGCGTTTCTGGATGCGCTCGGGACCCTCTTCCTTTGGGTATCACTGTTCCTTGGATTCTGGTCCGCCCGAGATTACTTCTCCCAGTTCTATTACGAAGCCAAGCACCAGGAGCCCCACTAACGCTTGAAGACGGAAGTCCTGATGACCCAATGCAGAAGCCCGGGAGAGCCATTCGAATCGAATGACAATCCCGGGCTTTGTTTTTCAAGATCGTGAATCTGGTCAGTTGAGATCCGAAGAGGCCATCGAAGAGTCACTGCTCTCGCCGGTCCTTGTGCACCGACCGCACTTGCACTGCGCGGCCACAACGTCCATCCGTTTTTGCTCCTCGGTCGGCTCTCCCTTGAAACGGACTTTGATCATCCTAACTCCTCCATCGTTTTAGATTGACGTTCGTTGATCCGGACCAGGACAGATCCGAAGCTCAAAAACATTATTAGCAAGCTTCGGACCAGATCCCGGCACACCCAGCGCGCATCCGGACTCTGCCGAAAGCGCCGAGACCTGCCTCAAAGAGCCCTCAGGCAATCTCGGAGCACCACCCAAAAGCGTCTTCCTTCGATTCGCGGATCTCGCAGTAATTCTGCAGCACCCAATGCCAGCGGTTCCGCGTCGCCCTGCAAAACTCCTCGATCCGATTCTCGCTGAAATCGTCCCCGTGCCGCACCGTTACGAAGCACTTGCTGCAGAACCGAATCGCCCAGCAATGGGCGCACCGCTCCTTGAATGCGGCGTCGTAATCGCGCATGATCTGCACGATGGCGCCCGTGTCGAAGCCCTTGCCGACGCTCCCGATGGGGCGCGAGCTCCCAACCCGCTCGCACATGTACAAATCCCCACGTGTGCTGACAAAGCACTTGGGATCTCCGGGCACGCACTGACCATTGCTCGGCGTGGTCTCCTTCATGTCGCTCATCACCCTCTGGTGAGCATCCATGAAATCGGACTTGAAGAACGAGAGCGCGAAGTCTTCGGGAAACACACGTCCCGTCAGCATTTTGTCCCGAAAGAGCCCGAAAAGCTCCGCTTTTTGACTAGGGTAGCTCGGATCCGTTTCCATGGCGAGAATGTCATCGGAAAGACAGGATGGGTAAGGATTCACCCGCGAAACAGTGACCGAATGGTCTTGGAAGATGTCCGGATTCTCCGCCATGAACGAGGCGATCTCCCGAAGTCGGATCGGTGCGGCGGCGACCACGTTGAACGTGACCCGGGCACCGAAGAAGCCCGGATCCATGCGGTACAACCGCACCACACCTTCCCATGCCGCCTCGAAAGACCCTCTACCGTCCGGGAAGACCCGATAGCGGTCGTGTACCTCTCGCGGACCATCGAGGCTGACATTGAGACGAAAATCGTGCTGGATGAGAAAGCGGCAGACCTCTTCCGTAAGCATCGTCCCATTGGTGGTCAGTCTGAGTTTGAGGCTGCCGGGAGCCAAACGTTTGGCCGCTTCGACGGCATCCTTCAGGAGGGACAGGTCCGTCAGCGGTTCTCCTCCATAGAATCCAAGACTGAACTCGCTTCGACCTCGGAAACCGAAATACCAGCGAAGGGCCGCGTCAATGACTTCAGCGGACATGACTTCTTTCGAATGAGTCCGATTGTCCTCATAAGCGCCAGAAAATGAGCAGTAGCGACATCGCAGGTTGCAGCGCTCGGTGATGTTCAGAATGACGTGATCCGGTCCCCTCTCCAGAAGAGAATGGATCGTCTGGTCCATCAACGATTCGGGAAAGGACGAGACAACCGGGAAATCAGCTCGAAAATAGCCGTCCTTTCTAGCCGACTCGATGGCCTCCATGGCCGGCCCCTGCTCCGTCGCCGTCTGCAGGTCATCCACGGCGACAACGGGCGCCGAATCGGGCAAGAGATGGAAAATGGACCGATCCACCTCGAGGATCTCATTGGTCCAGGTATCGTAAACATAATAACCGCGCTCGGTCCGGATCTTCTTGATCAACTGCGCCATGGCATTGGACTCCTTCTCACACAGCCATGTGGTTTCCCACGGGGCAATCCAGCTCATCCAGCCGATCGGGAACAATCCTCCATCGCCCATCCAGCTGAACGGGAGTGAAGCCGAAGTAGGATCCCCTTACCTGGAATTGCCTGAAGCCATGCTCTGTCGTGAGGATCTCCCCGGTGTCCTCATCGGTCACCGTGATGGAAACGGAATACCTCCCGGGGTTGAAGGGAATTTGGGGAATGGTGACCGAGACCCGCATGGGCTCACCCCGGTTGGGAATGGAGGCAATGCCGCTTTCGGAGCTGCATTGCGCGATGCCCCTGGTCTCGCGATCGTAGAAGAGAAGACCCAGTTGGACTCGCTTCACGGGAACCTCTACCTTGAGAGTCATCTCGAGCCTCAGGGGGGCCAGATAGTCCACGGTCAGCAGTTCAGGGTCCTTTCCGTCAGATCCGTTTGAAGACAGCCGAATCCCGCTGAGTGCTGCCATCCCCGAGCCCGCCGTGGTCGCTTCGGCGTCGTCGAACTGACCATAGTAACGGTCGATTCCCTCGGGAACGTTGTCTCCCTGATAAACCAGCTCACCTCGATTCAAAACGATCAGCTTGTTGCACAGCCGCGCAACCTGGGCCATGGAATGGGAGACAAAAACCACCGCCGAGCGGCTCAAAATCTTCTGCATCGCGGCATAGCATTTGGCCCGGAAGCCCACGTCGCCCACGGCAAGCACCTCATCGAGGAGCAGGATATCCGGCTCCATCTGCACGGCAATCGCAAACGCAAGCCTCACGGCCATCCCGGAGCTGTAACTCCTCACCGGCGCGTCAATGAACTCACCGATCTCCGAAAACGCAACGATGCGGTCGAACTTCCGGTCTATCTCCCTTCGAGTCAACCCCAGCACCGAGCCATTGATGTAGACATTCTCTCGACCCGTAAGGACTGTGTTGAACCCTGTCCCCAGCTCGATGAGCGCTCCAACGCGCCCTCGCAAACGGATTGTGCCCTCGTCGATCTTGAACAAGCCGTTCAGGGCTTTCAGCAGCGTCGATTTGCCCGCTCCATTGGGGCCGATGAGTCCCAGGCATTCTCCCCGCTTCAGGGTGAAGCTGAGCCCTTGAACCGCCCAAAACTCGTCCTGGCGCAAGGATCCCCGGGAGCCGTCCCTGCCCGCCATCTCGAGGGCGATACTTCGCAGCCCATACCAGAGGGAGCGTTTGAGATCCCGGCAGAACTTGATCGAAACGTCTTGGACTTCGAGGAGTGGCAGGCTCGGGTTCATGGACATCGTATGCTCCCTAAGCATTCAGGATCTTGACGAGATGAGGAATGGCAAGACGAAAGGCGACCCAGCCCGTCAACAGGAAGCCCAAAGCCACCAGGGACAGGAGGACAAAATGGACGGGTAAGGACACGACACCCCCGACAAGCAGGTCGCGCGTGCATGCGAGCAGGGGGCTCACCGGGTTGATTCGAGCCAGGAGGGACATGGCACCTGAAACGGGCGGGGTGTAGACGACCGGTGTGGCAAAAAACCAGAGGGTGACGAGAATTCCCATTCCCATTTCCACATCTTTGTAGAGGAGACCGACGGGAACGAGTAGCAGCCCGATTCCCCAGCCGAAAGCGATGATCGAGAGAGCGCCCAAGGGAAAGAGCAGGATCGACCAGGAAAGCGACCCTCCCAAGAACGGGAGGATAAAAAGCACCGGCACGATCCGAATGGCGAAATAGAACAGGACCTCCCCCAACCCCGCAAACAGGATGGCCTCTCGCGGGAAGTTGACGGATGCCATCATGGATGTCGATGCCTGCACGAGTCGCAACGGACTGTTGAGGGCGTCCACGAAGGACTGCCACAGCAGGGTTCCCACCAGGACGTAAACGGGATACGGAATGTCCGTCTTTCCTGAAGCGATGATGTTCTGTGACTGGAGGAAGACAAAGGTCACGGTCGTCGCCAGGGGCGGAATGAAGGCCCAGAGATAACCCAGCGCGGCCTGGCGATACTGACCCTTGATGTTCCGCACAAGCAGGCTTCGGGTGAGCTCGAAGGAGCCCCGAATGTCGTCCACGATTCGCTTCAGGAACGTCAAGGGGCTTCTCAGCTCCGATTCCGGGCGGTAGACAACCTCACGCAGCCCTTCAGATCTCATGGATTGCCTCTCGTGTCCTTGGGGTTGGTTGCTTCAACGAATGCGGTCCTGCATCCGAGCGTTTTCCTACGAGCGTTTTGACCCCAGTCGTGGCATCGGATGGAGTTCCATGACAGGCACCGCAAGGGACAATCGCCTGACAGGTGCCGCCAAAATGCTGCCGCCGGCCGTCCCCCCGGATGTCTTTACAGTCCCAGGCTTGACCGATCCGCCGCTCAGCCACTATACTGCCCTCCACATCTTGTGTACATGCGTTCCGGGAGGTTTGGAGACCCGCTGATCCATCTCACCCATCGGAGGAGCAGCCATGCCGTCAGCGCTTGCCAATTCCCCTGTTCTCAAGGCCATTATTGAACGCAGGAGCATCCGCACATTCACGGATGCAACCGTCGACCGCGAGGCCGTGCTGGAATCACTCCGAGCCGCGTCATGGGCGCCGTCTGGACTAAACAACCAGCCATGGCGGTTTTCCATCATCTGGGATAGCAATCTCAAGGCCAGCCTGGCCGGCCTCACGCGGTATGCCGCGATCCTGCGCGAGGCACCCGTGCTGGTTGTGGTCTATCTGGACAGGGAGGCTTCCTACGACTACGTCAAGGATTGTCAGGCCATCGGTGCCTGCATTCAGAACTTTCTTCTTGCCGTCCACGAGCAGGAGCTCGGAGCGGTGTGGATCGGCGAAATTCTGAAGAACAAAGACGATATTGTCCGCGTGCTGGGCGCTCCAGAACGATTGGAGCCGATGGCCGTCGTTGCGGTCGGGCATCCGGCCCACCGCAAACAGAGCTCCCATCGTCGCCCCGTGGAGGAGCTCATTATCCAGGAAAAATGACCGCGGGCTCCTGAGACCGCGGAGCCAAGAGCAAAGGACGTGGAATGATCCGAGAACAACTGGTGGTCGGGATGCTTCAGACCAACTGCTATATCCTTGGAGATAAGGTCAACGGCGTGGCCGTCGTCATTGATCCCGGCGGTGACAGAAATCGCATCGCTCAGCGACTGCAGCAGCTTGACCTTGCGCTGGTCGCCATCCTGAACACGCACGGCCACTTCGACCACGTCATGGACGCATGGCCGCTTAAGGAAATGTTAGGCGGCAAGATCTACCTGCCTCCCAAGGACGAATACCTCCTCAATGACCGCATGGTTGGCCTCGCGGCCGTCCTCGGGGAGACGGGGTCACCCGGAGGAAAGATCGACCGAGTCGTTGACGAGTCCATGAAAGAGGGCGACGTGCTCACCTTCGGGTCGATTCGACTGGAAGTGCTGGACACGCCGGGGCACACGCCGGGGCACGTCTCGCTCTATTCCCCCGAGACGGAATCGATTTTTGTGGGCGACACCCTGTTTGCGGGGTCCATCGGGAGGACGGACTTTCCGGGAGGCTCATTTGAACAGCTGATCCGGTCGGTGAAAAGCAAGATTTTCACGCTGCCCGGAAACACCAAGGTCTTCCCGGGACATGGGCCGGAGACGACCGTGGAGCGCGAGAAGCGAGCCAATCCCTTTTTCTGATACGGCACCGAGAGCAAAACCAACCTTAATGAGGGAGGAAATGAATGCGCAACTGGAACAGAAAGCGGGTGAGCCCTTTGATTCTGGTCCTCTTGTGTGTGCTCGCATTGTCCAACTGCTCGACCTTCGGACAACAGAAGAGCCCACCGCCGAACCCGATCGCTCAGCCTCAAGAAGGCTCGTCGCCTTCCGCCATGTCATCCGGTCCGCGGCCGACGGTTTATGATTTTCCAGATATTCCCGTCCCTTCGGAGATGAGCCGCCAGGAGAGGCGAACGTTCGTCGTCCAGTCCGGGCCCATGAAGGCAGGCTTGATGACTCTGCGGGGGGTCCGTGTCGATGTTCGCTCACTGATCAATTTCTTTCAGATTGCCATGCCCCGTGAGAACTGGAAGCCGAGAGGGGGATTCCACGCCCAGCGCACGGTGCTCATCTTTGAGAAGCCGGACAGGACCTGCGTGATCAATCTCTTCGAGACGACGCTGTACACCTACGCCGAGATCTATGTGGCACCCATCTCCGGGGGCCCGATTTGAGCCACCACACTCTGATCGGCAAGAATGTTTTGCTCGGCGTGAGCGGGGGGATCGCGGCCTATAAGGCCGCGGAGATCGTGAGAGCGTTCGTCAAGGAAGGTGCAACGGTTCAGGTTGTGATGACGGCAAACGCGCAACGGTTCATCACGCCCCTCACGCTCCAGGTGCTGTCCGAGCAGCCCGTCTGTACCGACCTTTTCGACCTCGCGATCGAATCCCAGATCGGGCACATCCAGGTGGCGCGCGCCGCGGACCTTGTCCTTGTGGCGCCAGCCACCGCCAATGTCGTCGGCAAGATTGCCGCGGGGATTGCCGACGACTACCTCACGACGGTCCTCCTGGCTACCACCGCACCGGTCCTGATCTGTCCGGCCATGAACACGAAGATGTACGAGAACGCCGTCACCCGGAGAAACCTGGAGACCCTTCGCCAGTTGGGCCATTGCATTCTCGAGCCGGGAGTCGGCACGCTGGCCTGCAAGGAAGAGGGCACCGGGCGGCTCCCGGACCCGGATCAGATCGTCGAAGCCGCTTATCGCCTGCTGACACCCTCGAGCCTTGCAGGGCGCAAGGTCCTGGTGAGCGCCGGCCCCACCTGGGAGCCTTTCGACCCGGTGCGCTTCATCACCAACCCTTCGAGCGGCAAGATGGGTTATGCCTTGGCCAGGATGGCTGCGCGCAGGTCCGCCGACGTGGCTCTCGTCTCCGGCCCCACGTCTCTTCACGCTCCGCGGGATGTCCGGTTCTACCCGGTTACGACCGCATCCGAGATGAAAGCATCCATCATGGACCTTGCGCCGGAAATGGATGTGATCATCATGGCCGCCGCGGTGGGCGATTATCGACCGTTGCAGGTGGCACCCCACAAAATGAAGAAGGTGGTCGGAGAGCTGACGGTTCAGCTGGTCAAGAATCCGGACATCCTGGCCATGCTCGGACAGAATCGCGGCGAGAGAGCGCTCCCGATCCTCGTCGGCTTCGCGGCTGAAACGGAGCACTTGATTGAGAACGCGACCGAAAAGCTCCGTTCGAAAAACCTGGACTTCATCGTGGCCAACAACCTCACTCAGGCTGGGTCTGGGTTTCAGTCGGACACCAATGCAGTTAGAATCATCGACAGAGACGGCACGACCCTGGACCTGCCGTGTATGCCCAAACCCGAGGTCGCCGCTAGAATTCTGGACCGGGTTGAGGCTTTGATGTCAAGACAGCCGACAGCGCCACCAGCTTGAGCTCATGGCTAAAATCCCACCGACCAAGCCCATTGAGCATCCTGCCGCCATGGACGCGCGAGAAGTGTCGAAGGTCCTTTCCGAGATGTCCTGGCTTCTGACCGGTCTCCGAATGGCCGGCCTGCGCGATGTTCCTCGCGCGCTGCTCACGGATGCTCCATCCCGGGAAGTCACCGTATCGAGCCTGGAGCCGGCTCACGGGGCTACGAAACCCGTCTCCGATGATTCCCCCCCAGAGGATGCTGCCGCTCCCACCGCCCTCGGAGACCTGGCCCTGACCGGCATCAGGGACGACTTGGGGGACTGCAGACGCTGTCGCCTGCACGAAGGTCGGACGCACCTCGTCTTCGGGGAGGGCTCCCCCACCGCGAAGCTCGTCTTTGTCGGCGAGGGACCCGGGTACGACGAAGACCAGCAGGGCCGGCCATTCGTGGGACGCGCCGGGAAGCTTCTCGACAAGATGATCGGGGCACTTGGCAGAGTGCGGAAAGAAGTTTACATCTGCAACGCGGTGAAGTGTCGCCCCCCCGGCAATCGCACCCCCGGGGCGGATGAGATCGCGTCGTGCTCGCCGTTTCTCTTTCGGCAGCTCGAAGCGATCCACCCGGACGTCATCTGCGCACTGGGACTCACGGCAGCTCAGACGCTTCTGGGCGGGGGTATTCCCATGAGCCGACTGCGAGGCCGCACGCATCACTGGCGAGGAATTCCGGTAGTCTGCACGTACCACCCCGCCTACCTGCTCCGAACGCCAGCTCAGAAGGCCGCCACGTGGCAGGACCTTCTCGCGGTCGATCGAATCAGATCGGAAGAGCACACGTCTGAACTCCAGTCACGAGTGGATATCT
>CALBZH010000014.1 GCA_937889795.1 uncultured Syntrophobacteraceae bacterium
GCATGAGGTGCGTGTTCTGCCAGCCGCCAACCTCCTGGGCCAACCGCTGGGTTTCGAGGTCGAAAAAGCCGATCCGGTAGCGCGGCTCCTCGGGCTCCAGCGGAGGAGGGGGCGCCGCCACGACGGGGCTTTCTGCCTCCGCGCCCGCCTGCAGCTCGTCGCCGAGGCTGGCTTCTCCGAGCAAATACCGGGCAACGGCCAGGGCGGCCTGCTTGTCGAGCGGCTTGTTGCCGGACCCGCACTTGGGGGAATGGATGCACGCGGGGCACCCGTCCGAGCAGGAGCAGGACGCGACCAGCTCCCGCGTCTTGATGAGGAGCGATTCGATGACGTCATAGCCTCGGGCGGCCAGGCCGATCCCGCCGGGCGTGCCGTCGTAGATGAAGACGGCGCCTTTGCCCAGCTGGGGGTGCAGCGGGATGGAAATGCCCCCGATGTCGTTTCGGTCGCACAGGGCAAAGAGCGGAAACATGCTGATGAGCGCGTGCTCGAGCGCGTGGATGCCCCCCATGAAATGCAGCTTCGCATCCTGGACGTGCTTGGCGACCACGTTCTCGATCTCGATCCAGAAGCCCACCGTCTCGAACGTCTGGGGGGGCAGGTCGAGCGGGTTCGTGCTGATCAGCTCCTGGCTGAACAGCTGCCGCTGCTCGAAGCTCAGGATGAATTCCGTGACCCGCAACCGCCCCATGCGGGCGATGAAGTTGCCGACCGGCTTCGAGGCGAAGACTTCCAGGATCTCGGTTTCCTTTTCGCTCTTGACGCGGGTGAAAAAAGACGCCTGGCTGGGGACGACGTTGATCAGCCGTTTTTCCAGGTCGAGCCGCTCGACGTGGTACGACTCGCCGCGATGCAGGTAGATGGCCCCGGGATGGCATTCCTTGAGGGCGCGAAGGCCGTCGTTTTTGCCGATCGGGATCGCTTTCTGACCTTCCCGCGCGAGCTGAATGACGTAGGAGGCTCCAACCGACCGAATGTCCACGTCGCGGTGGGGGACGAGGCCCCGCGAGAGCCACTGGCCCCCGTCGCCCGTAGCCAGGAGCTTTCCCTCGTGGGTGAGGGACGAGACCGTGTCGAGCACAGCCTTTTCGCCTTCAAGTTCCTGGCGCTCAAGGGGCAGCTCCGCCGCGGCACAGGGCAGGTGCGCCTTCAGGATTTCGACGTTCATGGGATCGGTCACGGCCAGCTCGAAGCCGCTGCTCAGGAATTCTCTCGGGTGCTGAACGATGTACTGGTCGAGCGCATCCGGGTACGGAATCAAGACGATCGCCGATTCCTGGCCCCCCCGGCCGACCCGGCCCCCCCGCTGCCAGGTCGTCATCACGGTCCCGGGGTACCCGACGAGAATGCAAAGGTCGAGGCCCCCGATGTCGATGCCCAGCTCCAGGGCGCTCGTCGAAATGACCGCGAGGAGCGACCCGTCCGCAAGCCGCTGCTCGATCTCGCGGCGCTCTTCCGGGAGGTACCCCGCCCGGTAGGAGCTCACGCGCTTGGCAAGGGACGGCTTCATCCGGGAGACGCTCATGTGAACCAGCTCGGTCATCTTCCGCGACTGGGTGAAGGCGATGGTCTTGAGGCCCGATTCCGCGGCGCGGACGATGAGTCGTGCGGCCAGGCCCGAGGCCGGACCGGCCTGGGATGCGTCGGCTTCGAGAAAGACGAAGTTGCGCTTGGCCTGGGGCGCTCCGCTTTCCGTGATGACGTCGATTCGGTCCCGGGGCTGTCCGGTTACCTGGGACGCGAGCTCGACGGGGTTGGCGATGGTCGCCGAAAGCATGATGAACTGCGGCTGGCTCCCGTAGTAGCGGCAGATGCGCTGAAGGCGCCTCAGGATCTGAGCCACGTGACTTCCGAAGACCCCCCGGTAGGTGTGCAGCTCGTCGATGACGACGAAGCGAAGGCGCTTCCAGAAAGACTCCCACTTGGCGTGGTAGGGAAGCAGGGCGTAATGAAGCATGTCCGGGTTGGTGAGCAGAATGTGAGGCGGATCTTGGCGGATCTTCGATCGCTGATACGGGGGGGTGTCGCCGTCGTAAACGCCGGAGCGGAGAACGACGGGGCTCTCAAGGCCGGCGAAGAGGGCGGTTAGAGTGTCGAGCTGATCGCGCGTCAGGGCCTTGATGGGGAAAAGATAAAGGGCATGAAGCCCCGGGTCGGCAAGAAGGGCTTCGGTAACAGCCAGGTTGTAGACCAGGGACTTGCCGCTCGAAGTTGGGGTGGCCACGACCACATGCTTTCCCGTGCGGATGGTTTCAATGCCGCTGGCCTGGTGGCTGTAGATCTTGGGAATGCCCATGTGCTGGAGAAGCCTGGTCAGTGGATCCGGAAGCGGGCGCTTCAATCGGCCGTAGCGGGCGCGCTGGGCGGCGAGAACTTCGTGGTGAATCACTTGGAAGTCTTGCCATTTCTGGTTCAAGAGGGCATAAAGAAATCGTTGAATCACGGGATGGCAAGTCCTTGTCGCCCAAACAGGCAAGCTCGGTGGTATTCTCAAGTATTCCGGAAATTCCGCGTCAAAGGGTGTACGCATACCATTAACCCATTGGGACGAGATCCCGCAAGGCCTAGTACAGCGCGGCGGAGCTCAGCTCTCATGCGGACGCTATGGTCGTCACATCGGGGGAATCCAAGGAGGAGAAGGATATGAGTGGTACAGAAGCCCTGAAAATGGTTCACTGGCTCGGACATGATGCCATTCGACTGGACGG
>CALBZH010000015.1 GCA_937889795.1 uncultured Syntrophobacteraceae bacterium
CCCCTGGGACTCGTCGTGCCAGATCACCTGTCTCATTTGAAGCAGGTCGACCACACCGCGAAAATCGGATTCCGCCCCAACGGGAATCTGAATGGGGAGCGGATTCGTCTTGAATTTGTCCTCGATCTGGGAGACCACCCGCTTGAAATCCGCGCCGATGCGGTCCATCTTGTTGATAAAAGCAATCTTCGGCACATGGTATCGATCCGCCTGGTGCCAGACGGTCTCCGACTGCGGCTCGACGCCCCCCACCCCGCAAAAGACGGCTATGGCGCCATCCAGAACACGCAGGGACCGCTCCACTTCGATGGTGAAATCCACGTGACCGGGGGTGTCGATGAGATGGAGCTCGCAGTCCTTCCAATGGCAGGTGGTCACGGCGGACGTGATCGTGATGCCACGCTCTTGCTCCTGCTCCATCCAGTCCATGACGGCCGTTCCATCGTGCACTTCCCCCATCCGATGCGATCGCCCCGTGTAGTAAAGGATGCGTTCAGTCACCGTGGTCTTGCCGGCATCGATATGGGCTATGATGCCAATGTTCCGGAACGACTTGAGCCGCCGCACTTCAGCCATGGTTTTCCCCGCTTGCGCATGCAAAGATGCAACTGTTTCGAACTATTTTAAGGCCGTTAGGAAGGGGCAGTCTAAACAAAAGGGCGTTGACCGTCAAGGCTGGCCCAATTCCGAGAGCCAACAGCGCTCTCCGATGGCTCTTCCCAACGGTCTTGACCCAGATTCCTCTTCAGTGACCTGGCTCTTTTTCAGGGCGTCGGGAAAACCCTTGTAACCACCGCCCGCATAAAATATATTGGAAAATCGAAATGATGCAGGATGGAGGCTTATAACAAGGCGTGTTGCGACGAGGTTGTCTTCCGTGGTTGGGCGCGAGCATCGACCGCCACGGCAGCCCGGCTCCGCCAAACCCATTTCTCTTCGATAGGTAGTCTGCCATGAAGATTGTTCAGACCCCCGTCGGGCACATGGAAGTTTTTTGCTACCTCGTTTACGACGAGGCCAGCGGCGAAGGGATCCTCATCGATCCGGCCGGCGACGAAGACCGGCTTCTCGATTTGCTCCGTGAGCACGGCGTGCGGCTCCGCTACATCGTGAATACGCACGGGCACCCCGATCACACGTGCGGAAACGGGACCTTGCGCGCAAACACGGGTGCCCGTATCGTCATGCACGAAATTGACGACGACTTCTTCCAGACACGCGAAGCACAGCAGTGGGCCGCCATGATGGGCTTTACCCCCTCGCCCCCGGCGGACCTCCGAGTACACGACGGCTCGGAGCTTTCCTTCGGGTCGCTCACTCTCAAGTTCCTGCATACCCCCGGGCACACGCCGGGGGCGTGCTGCCTCCTGGTTGACGGCAATCTCTTCACGGGAGACACCCTCTTTGTTGGAGCCGTCGGACGAACCGACCTGCCGGGAGCCTCCTTCGACCAGCTCCTGGAATCCCTGCGCACCAAGATCCTATCCCTGCCTCCGGACACCGTTGTCTGGCCGGGGCACGATTACGGCGACCGGCCGTCGAGCACGGTCCGGCAGGAGATGGAGCATAACCCCTACATCACCGACTTCCTGCTGGATGAAGACCATGACTGACAAGATCAAAATGGTAGTATTCTGTATCGTGTCGACGCGAATCGGCTGGATCCTGATCGCAGAATCAACTGAGGGGATTTGCCTGCTGGAGTTTCTCGGCAAGGAGCAGCCGGACGGGACCGCCGCTCTCGATGCCATTCGACGCGCGTTTCCGAAGATCGATCTCGCAGCCACGGCCCGCATGACGCCCCTCCTGGAGAAAGCCGCCCGCGCCGTTTATGACTACCTCAAGGAGGGAGCCCCTCTTCCCGACCTCCCGCTCGATCTTCAAAATGGCACAACCTTTCAGCAGCAGGTCTGGACGGCATTGCGACGGATTCCCTTCGGCGAGACCCGATCCTACGGCCAGATCGCACGGGAGATCGACAACCCCGAAGCCGCCAGGGCCGTGGGGCATGCGTGCGGGTCAAACCCGGTCCCCCTGTTCGTCCCCTGTCATCGCGTCCTTGGCAGCGGCGGGGCCCTGGGTGGATTTTCCGCCGGTCTGCACGTCAAGAAAGCCCTACTGAGCCTCGAGCGCGCTCACTCCCAAGCCGATGCTGAATCCTCGTCCTGACCAATCCACGTCTTGACACAGCTCACTGCCTGGCCCTAAGGTATGCGGCCGAGGTGCGGGACATCGTTTGCCCATTACACGGCCACACGTGAATGTGTCCGATGACATGGAGGAAGCATTGAAGGAAAAGAGTATCAAACGTAAGGATGAAATCGAGAAACCGACCGGCAAGCTGGGCGTGCTCATCCCTGGCATCGGCGGAGCCGTGAGCACCACCTTCATCGCCGGTGTCGAATTGGTCCGAAGAGGCCTTGCCGCCCCGATCGGCTCACTCACGCAGCTTGGCACCATTCGACTGGGAAAGCGCTTCGAGCGCCGCTCACCCCTTATCAAGGACTTCGTGCCGCTCGCTTCGACCGAAGACCTGGTGTTTGGGGGCTGGGACCTTTATGACGCCAACTGCTTCGAGGCGGCCATGTTCGCCCGCGTCCTGCGGCGCGAGCACCTGGATCCCATCAAGGATTTCCTGAGCGCCATCGTCCCGATGAAGGCGGTCTTTGACCGGAAGTTCGTCCGCAACCTGGACGGGACCTACATCAAGGAAGAAGACAGCCTTCGAGGTCAGATTGAAGCGCTCAAGGAAGATATCGCGCAATTCAAGGCGGCGAGCGGGGCCGAGCGGTGCATCATGATCTGGTGCGGCAGCACGGAAGTCTACCTCCAGCCGGAGCCCATCCACGAAACGCTCGATGCCTTCCTGAACGCTATCGATGCCAACGACCCGCGCATCCCTCCGAGCATGCTCTATGCCGTGGCAGCATTAGAAAGCGGGATCCCGTTCATCAACGGCGCCCCGAATCTCACCATCGACGTCCCGGCACTGCTCGAGCTTGCCACGAAACGCGGCGTTCCCGTCGCCGGCAAAGATTTCAAGACCGGCCAAACCCTCATGAAGACCATTCTGGCTCCGGGACTCAAGGCCCGCAGCCTCGGCCTCGAAGGCTGGTACTCCACCAACATTCTCGGAAACCGCGACGGCCTGGTCCTCGATGACAAGGACTCCTTCAAGACCAAGGAAGAGAGCAAACTGTCCGTCCTCGAATACATCCTGCAGCCGCACCTGTATCCGCAGCTCTACAAGAACTACTACCACAAGGTGACGATCAACTATTACCCTCCCCGCGGCGACAACAAGGAAGGGTGGGACTGCATCGACATCTTCGGCTGGCTGGGCTACCCCATGCAGATCAAGGTCGACTTCCAGTGCCGTGACAGCATCCTGGCGGCCCCCCTGATCCTGGACCTCGTCCTCTTCATGGATCTGGCGCAGCGGATCGGCATGAACGGCATCCAGGAATGGATGTCCTTCTATTTCAAGAGCCCCATGCACAAGGAAAACCTCTACCCGGAGCACGACCTGTTCATCCAGCTCATGAAGCTCAAGAATACCCTGCGCTACCTCATGGGCGAAGAGCAGATCACGCATTTCGGGCTGGACTACTACATGAACGAC
>CALBZH010000016.1 GCA_937889795.1 uncultured Syntrophobacteraceae bacterium
GGTTGTGTGAGGCCGTTGCTCCGCTTGCCCCAAGCGTTGGCTCCATCAGCATATGAGCTCCCACGGCGTCCCGGTCGTTCTCAAGACCCTTCATGAATTTTCCATCAAGCTTCTTTACAAGCTGTAAAAAAACCTGACACCTCTGAGCTTTCCTTCACATCCAGCCCATAAATCCCTGTACTCGTTATTTCGTTGTGGTTTCTCGAACGAGAAGTCCGTCACGGATCGCACGACAGCTGGCACGACCATTGCCTATTGGTAGGATCGACTTGTGAAAGTGGGTCCATGACGACGGCGATCGACGTTGTGCGAACCGATGACGGAGGCGGAAAATCGACGCAGTCGATCCGGGGTCCATGGGTTCTGCTTGTGTAAACGTTCACTCGATGGCTGCGCCGACGGGAGGTGCGGCGAGGTTCCTGTAAGGGAGCGTTTACCGTGTTGCGGCGGTGGGTGATTGGACGAGGTGAATGACTGAAGGAGGTTGATTCAATGAGTGGTCCAAGGCAAGTGTTCGAATTTCTCAAAGCGGCTTCGGTGGCACACGCGCAATGGGACATTGAGGTCTCGATGTCCATCATTAGGAACCGGAAGAAGCTGCTGGTTCTGCTTCTGATGTCGCTTCCCATCATTGCGGTCTCGTTCCTGGAAGCAGCGGACATGGTGGGAAGCAAGACGGCTTATGCTCCGGCCTTCTATACGACAACCATCTTCATGGTGTCCATGGCCGTCGGGTTGGCTGCCGGCCTGATCACGGGCTGTATCGGCGCGGGCGGCGGCTTTATCATCACGCCGGCTCTCATGGCTGCTGGCGTGAAGGGCATCCTCGCCGTGGGAACCGACCTGTTTCATATCTTCGCCAAAGCCATCATGGGGACGACGGTGCACAAGAAGCTCGGGAACGTGTCCGTCCCCTTGGCCGTCGCCTTTCTCGTGGGCTCGGGAGGCGGGACCTTCATCGGCGGTGCCATCAACAAAGGTCTTTACAACAAAGATCCTCTCTTGAGTGAAGCATTCATTAGTGCGGTCTATGCGGTTCTCCTCGGTTTTCTTGGCTTCTACGCCCTGATTGATTTTTTAAAGTCCAGCAAGGGCGGCGGAGGCGGGGATGCCCACGGCGGGCCGGCCGGTGGCACACCAGCTCTCGCCACCAAACTGCAGAACCTCAACATCCCCCCCATGGTCAGCTTTGACGAGGACTTCGTCCCCGGCGGCAAGAAGCTCTCGGGCGTGATCATCGCCATGGGCGGCGTGGTGGTCGGCATCATGGCCGCCATCATGGGCGTCGGCGGCGGCTTCATCACCTTCCCCATGTTCGTGTACATTTTCGGCGTTTCCTCCATGACGACGGTCGGAACCGACATCCTCCAGATCATCTTCACGGCGGGCCTTGCTGCCATCGGTCAGTACGCCATTTACGGCTACGTGTTCTACACCCTGGCCATGGGCATGCTGATCGGCTCGCTCCTCGGCATCCAGGTCGGCGCCCTCACCACGAAGGTGGTCAAGGGCATCCACATCCGCGGGTTCTACGCGGTCTCGATCATCGCCGGTTTCATCAATCGCGCGGCGACACTGCCCAAGAAATTCACGGAGCTGGAAGTGCTGAACTTCTCCCCGGCTTTCGTGAATACCGTGGAAACCGTCGGCAACTACGTGTTCTGGGTCGTGGTGGCCATTTTCGGCGGTTGGATCTTCGCCAAGTTCTTCGGCAACGTCGGGCAGTTGAGAGAGGAGGAATAAACATGTTGGTACGACACAAAGGAATGTTCAACACCGGGATTCTGCTCGCCATCTCGTTTCTCGGGGTGCTCGCGCTGATCTTTTCTCCAGTATTCGGTGGTGGAAAAAACGGCCTGGAATACTCGGATGATCTGTTCAACAAGCTTTCCAAGGGGTCGTCCTACTTCATTCCGGATATCTCCAAGAAGGCGCAGAAATTTGTGGGGAAGGAAGTGTCCTTCACCGTCAAGACGGACAAGGCCGACGCGGCATCCAAGCTTTTCATGGCAGCCGGCGCCCAGGTGGGCACGCCTCAACCCGGTGAGCTCAAGGTCACGGCGGACCTCGGGAAGCTCTTGGCCGCCGTCCTGGCCGACGCCGATTCCATGTACCACAACAAGGGCAGCGAGGTAACCGCCCGTTATCCCGGTATGGAGGAAAAGGCGGTCCTGAAATTGGAGTGGGAGGTCCTGAGCAAGTCGATCAAGGAGCTCCAGAAGGAGAAGAAGATCGAAGAAGCCAACA
>CALBZH010000017.1 GCA_937889795.1 uncultured Syntrophobacteraceae bacterium
AGGAAAACCTTTACATCACGGACCTGGTGGCACTCGAGCGGATCATGGGTCAACTGAAGCTCTCTGCCGATGTGCGACAGACCTGCCAGGGCACGGGCGACAAGCAAGGCCGGATCCCTTTCAAGATGCTGCGCAATCTGCTCCTGAGCCAGTCGGCCGTACGAGGTGGAGACAAGGTGGCAGCTCAAGACGTTGCGGAGCTCGTGAGCTCGCTTCGCCAGGTTCAGAACGGGAACGTTAGCCCGGTTCAATCGTTTGATTTGGCATCATCGGGATCGTATTCGCTCAACGAGATCAATCAGCTTCTGAAGAGCATCGTGAAGGATGTTGCCGACCAGAAACAGAAGAGCACTCCACTGGTGGAACAGAAATCGAATGCCGTTCCCGTGGCGGATCTCAAGCCTGCGTCCACCGAAATCGAGACGCCCCTCATACCCCAAGGCCAGCTGGAGCGACTGGCCAGTCAAAGAATCCCGAGATTCTCGAAGGCAGGAGGGAGTCCATCGGAAGATTCCCAAACATCCGAGCTAAGCATCCCGGAGTCTGGCCTTGCCGATGGCTCCACCGCCGGGGATTCCGTTTCAGCGCTTTTCGAAGCCACCGCAAGTCCTGACGCGTTAAAGCAAGTGGTCAGGCAAGCTGGCGACGTCATGAGGGAAGATGCGTTGGCTGCCGAAGCTCTCCGACAGCTCAAAAACGGCTCGTCCAGACCAGACGACCTGTTGGCGACCCCATCGGTGGAAGCCGATTTGGTCCCAAAGCCAGTGGCGACCGGAAAATCGAATAGTGCGGCAACAGCACAGGGGATGCAGTCTTTTGGGACGGACGTCAGAGTCTTGGAGCACCACTTTCAGACCGACCAAACCGACGAGGGGGTTCAAGCGGGATCGCATGCAGAAACGACCGCTTCCTCGTCACGGCTTCAGCGGGGAGATGAGCCCGCTTCCATGACCGAGATCGACGTCGACGGTTTGGCGGCTCATGCGTCCCATGACCGGGTGTCAGCGCTTGAAGAAAGTGGGATGACCTCCCAGAGAAACGCTTCGGGGGACGAAGGACGTGATGGAGGACCGGAAGACTCCCTTCTCTCATCCTTCTCCAAGTCGAGGGAAATGGCTCGAGCTGCGGAAAGACCGGGCACAGATGCAGCAGGGTTTGAGAAGGTTCTTGCCGATGGGGCCACTGTGAGTCGAATGGAACAGACGACGGTGGCTACGCTGCAGGAATCCGATGCCAAGCTGCGGCTCTCCGATACCTCTTGGCCGGATGCGCTTTCGAAGCAAATCGAGGAATCTCATCGTCAAGGTCGCTCTCAGATGACGATCGAGCTGGAGCCGGAGAGCCTGGGGAAACTGATTCTGCGGATCGAGGCGAATCGTCATCACGTGACCGCCTGGGTTTCAGCACAGAACGAAGAGGTGAAGGGGCTCCTTCTGAACGGGGCGGCCTCCCTTCGACAGCATCTTGAAGAGCACGGACTGAGACTGGGGCAGTTTACGGTAGATGTCGGACAGCAAGGCGGGGAAAGGCGGTTTGCACAAACGGAATCAAGCCGGAAGCAAGGTGGCGGTGGCTTCCGTTCGGAGCAAGCACAGCCCGTTGGCATCAATGCCAGCCTTCGACCCATGGCAATAGATTATCTGTCCGACCGACTGATCAGTGTTTTCGCGTGATCGAACGCTTGTTGAACGTGTGACAGAATAGGAGCACCACCATGGCAGGGATTTCGGCAACACAGTCTCTGAGCAACAGCAGCACAACGAATGCCTCCGGCAGCACATCGCAAAGCAAGTTGGTGGACATGAATGCTTTTCTGCGCATGTTCACGACTCAGCTTCAACATCAGGACCCCACGAACCCCCTGGAATCCTACGAGCTGTCCGCGCAGCTGGCTCAGTTCAGCACGGTCGAGAAGCTGACGGACATCAGCTCCAAGCTCGAAGCACAGCAGAAATACCTGGAATCGTTGACCAACACGCAGATGGTCCAGATGATCGGCAAGGAGATTGTAGGGTCTTATGACGGACTCCAGGTCAGCGACGGATCGGTAAGCAAGGGCTACTACGAGCTGCCCAGCCAAGCGGCGAGCGTGACGGTCCAAGTCTACAGTGAAAGTGGGGCACTCGTCCGGACACTGAATATGGGTGCCAAGGACGCCGGTACCTATGACATCGACTGGAACGGCAAGGACGAATCGGGCAACACGCTGCCCAACGGGACCTATCGGTTTGACGTGGTGCCCCTTGC
>CALBZH010000018.1 GCA_937889795.1 uncultured Syntrophobacteraceae bacterium
AAGGTGACCGATTGCCGCCATCTTCTCCATTTGCATCATCTGGTTCTCCGCCTGCTTGTGCAGGGTGATGTCTCGCGTGTAGTGGACAACCTGGGAGACGTGGCCGGATTCATCGAGAATGGGGTAGAAGTGAATGAAATACCAGCGGTTATCAGGGCCGGTCCATTCACCATTCACCGATCGGCCCGTGGTCAGCGCCTGGCTCAGCATCGCGCCGGGTGAGGCCGGATCCGAAGCGTCTACTCCCTCGTGGCTCGGATTTCCGAGAACCGCCGGACACGAATCGGCGATTCGGCTCTGGTAAGCATGATTGAGGACTGACAGGGACCCGTCCGCATGGATCAGGGCCAGAGGATCACTGATGCCGTCGATGATCGACTGCAGGATTTCCGCGTTGCTCTGGAGCGTTTCCTGCGCTTCGGCAAGATGATGTGCCATGGTGTTGAACGAGGTGGTCAGCTCTCCGATTTCATCCATGCTCTGGATCGGGATTTCTTGCCGCAACAGGTGCGAACCGCCAGCGATGTCGTCGAACCTTGCGGTGAGCCGCTGGAGCGGTTGTCCGATCAGGCGGAGAAAGGTGTTTTCAATGGCCACGAAAAGAAGGAGCATGGCGCAGAAGCCGATGGTCGAAACTTGAACGGCCATGTCGTGTGTTTCCTTGAGTGCCGCGGAAAGGGAAATCGAGATCGACTCAACCCCCATGAGATCGCCCTCCCGGTATCCAAAGCCATGCTCGGAGCCATAGAGCTTGAGCATTCCGGGCGGTGCGTCCTCGGGAGATCCATGGCACTTGAGGCATTCCGCTTTGACGTAAACGGGAACCATGATGAAAAAGGTCTTGCCGTTGTCCTCCGCCTGGATCCCGTGCCATTCGCGCTGTCCGGCGTTCGCTTTAAAGTAGTCGATCATCCGGCCATGGAATTCATCCGAGAGGTTGACAGGATTCCGGGGGGACAGGGATACGCGTCGGTAAAGAAACTCAGGTTTTTTCGCCTCCACGTAGCCCATGACGCCATGACGGATACGCGTGGTGGACATGGCCTCCGCGACGAAGCTGTCCTCCTCCGAAGCATGGCTCAAGAGCGTGAACATTTTGGGCCTCAGCGTGTTGCCGACGTAAGCGCCGATTCCATCCATGAGCGTGAAGACGATCTGCCCCCTCTTGTAGGTGTCCTCGATCACCTGCTCACTGAGATAAGCATACAGCAATACGGCGCAACCGGCGCAGAAGGCACACACGATCGCCCCCACCATAAGGGCGAATCGCGTGCTCAATCGCATTCTGTTGCCAAAAAAGAGCTTGTGTCCCATCTTGAGGACCTCTTTGTGGAGTGATTATTTGTAGGAGCCTATAGATTACACCATTGTCCTGTTTTTGGCGATTGCCGGGGAGCGCGCAGCGTGCGGGGTGGCGCACAGACCGAGGTGAGCACCAGATGGCTTCAAGCAAGGAAGGACGCATCGGAATGGATCCCACGCAACGGTTTTCAAGCCGAGTCGAAGACTACGTCAAATGGAGGCCCGGATATCCGGTCGAGCTGCTTGAAACCTTGAAAGAGGGCTGCGGGCTGGTCGAGTCATCGGTCATCGCGGATATCGGGTCCGGCACGGGAATTCTAACCGAGCTGTTTCTGCGCCATGGGAACGTCGTCTATGCGGTCGAGCCCAACGATGAGATGCGGGGAGCGGCTGAACGGCTGCTGGTCCATTACAAGGGGTTTCACAGTGTTTCGGGAAGAGCCGAGGCAAGCGGGCTCGCGGACAAGAGCGTTGATTTTGTCACGGCTGGGCAGGCTTTTCACTGGTTTGACCGGGATCGCGCCCGGCTGGAATTCCGGCGGATCCTCCGGCCCGGCGGTTGGGTGGTTCTGGTCTGGAACGAGCGGGATACCGAATCGACTCCGTTTCTGCGGGCTTATGAGCGGCTGCTTGAAACATACGGAACGGATTACCGCCAGGTCGATCATCGTCAGGTGGATTCGAAGTCCCTGGAAGCCTTCTACGGGCCAGGTGGATTGCAATGGAAGGCTTTTCCAAATCGACAAGCGTTTGACCAGGAAGGGGCAAGGGGGCGGCTGCTCTCGTCGTCCTACGTGCCTGCAGCCGGGGGGCCGCGCTTTGAGGCGATGCTGGATGAGCTCTCCGCGATTTTTCAGGCTTACTCCGTTGACGGGAGAGTGGTATTTGAATATCGGACCTTGGTTTATTGGGGGAGGTTGGAGTAAAGGGTGCGCCGTAGAATGAAGCCGCAACCATGGTGAACGGAGGACAGAAGAGATGTCGGAGGCGTTTGCCGATGCCCTCTACTTTGAAGACGTAGAAGTGGGCAGGGTCTTTCATAAATCCGCAACGTTCGAGGTCACTCGCGAAGAAGTCATTGAATTCGCGCGCAGGTGGGATCCCAGGCCCTTTCACGTCGACGACGCGGCGGCCGCGCAATCGGTTTTTGGGAGCCTCGCCGCCTGCTCCGCGCACATCTTCTCCATCCTTTCCTGGTTCGCATCGCGTGGAGAGGGACGGACGGCCTCCCTGTCGGCACTGGGTTTTGACGAGCTGCGCATGCTTCATCCCGTTCGACCCGGCGACACGATTTCCTGCCAGATCCAATGTCTGGAGAAGCGCGAATCTCGCTCGAAGCAGGATCGCGGCATCATCCGCTACCAGGGAAAGCTCGTCAACCAGCATGGGACCACCGTCTTTTCCGCGGTCGTGACGACACTCGTTTCGAAGCGGCCTTGTGGATGATGCAGATGGATCTCAGGGCTGCCTGTTCACGTCATGCTCTACACACAAAACAACACGAGGAGGGAACAAACATGCTCCAAGGCTACACGGCACCGCGCACTCCCAGAGGCACTTCCAGTCTGGCTCCACATCCGCCCTGGCATTACGTCGGAACGGCTCTCGCCGTCGAATACGAGGCGGAGCCGGAAGCTGTCCGGTCCTTTCTGCCGCCGGGTCTCGACTACCACTCCCCACGTTGCGCCGCATACTTCGTGGAATGGCAGTACGCGAGCGAGCACGAGGAAGAATATCTCGATCCGGCGCGCAGTCAGTACCGGGAAACCATCTTTCTCATCTCAGCCGCCTGGCAGGGAGCGCCCTACGCCTACTGCCCGTTCATCTGGGTGGATCAGGACGTTTCGCTCATGCGGGGATTCGCCCAAGGGTGGCCCAAGCAGATTGGGTCCACCTGGATCACGCGCGCCTACGATCTGCCCTCGAAGGCCACTCCCGTCGTCGGGCCCGGGGGGAAGTTCGGAGCGACGCTGGCCGTGAAGGACCGCCGGCTCGTCGAGGCCGTCGTGACACTGCGCGAAGAAACCACCCAGCTCCCCAACCCGACCTTTGCGGGTGCGGTCAACACGCGCTACTTTCCGGAGCTGGTGGCCGGCAAGCACGATCGACCGGCCGTGCACGAGCT
>CALBZH010000019.1 GCA_937889795.1 uncultured Syntrophobacteraceae bacterium
AGATATCCACTCGTGACTGGAGTTCAGACGTGTGCTCTTCCGATCTCTTTGCCGGTGGAGATTGCGTGACGGGCCCGGCCACGCTGATCGAGGCCATGGCGGCGGGGTTCCGGGTAAGCAATTCGATCGATCAGTACCTCCGAGAGGGGCGCGTGGCTCTCACCGAAGATGAGCGCATGAGCAAGGTCTTCCGAACGGTTGCCGCCATCGACGAGGACCGTGTCGATCGACTGGGCTCGGGTCTGAAGCGGATCAAGATGCCCATGCGCTCCGTCGAGGACCGCGTGGATGATTTCGAAGAAGTCGAAATGGGATTGTCTCCCGAAGATGCCCTGCTCGAAGCGGATCGCTGTCTGCGCTGTTACCGGATCCTCCTTGTTGCTGCGGAAAAGTAAGTGAAAAGGACACGTTGAATGAAGACGATCGTTAAGAGGGAGCTGAAGCCCGTGCGGGTTGTCATAAACGGTGTCCCCGTCGAAGCGCGGGAGGGTAAGAGCATCCTCGATGTCGCCCGGAGCCATGACATCCCCATCCCTACGCTGTGCTATATCCAGAAGCTGAGACCGCTGGGGTCCTGCCGGATGTGCGTGGTGGAGGTGGAAGGAACGCCAACGCCCGTCACGGCATGCACAACCCCGATCGCCGACGGCATGGTCATCACGACCCACTCGCCCCACCTCGAAAAGCTGCGGCGGGAGATTTTGAAGCTCATCCTCCAGAAGCACCCGCTCAACTGCTACGCCTGCGAGATCAACGGCAGCTGCCAGCTCCAGGACCTCGTGCACGCCTACGACATCGGCCACAACGACCTGCACGCCTACAATATCCGGCCCATCGAATTCGAGCCGGAGCCCTATTCGACACCGCTGATCAAGTACCACCCTCAGCGCTGCATCCTGTGCGGACGATGCATTCAGGCCTGCATGGAGATCAGCGAGGTCGGCGCGATCAACTTCAAAGGGCGCGGGGCGAGCACGCGGATTGCCCCCGTGCTGCCCACGGCCGAGTTCAAGCCCGAATGCATTTCCTGCGGCGAATGCATGTCCGTCTGTCCGGTGAACGCCCTCACCGAAGCCACGGGGCGCCCCCGGGGAAAGGCCTGGGAGACGACCCGGGTGAAAACCACCTGCGCTTATTGCGGCTGCGGCTGCCAGCTGGAGCTCAACGTCACCAACAACCAGGTGACGGGCGTGAACCCGTGTGATGGAGGCGTCAACAAGGGCGCCCTCTGTTCCAAAGGACGGTTCGGGTACGACTTCATCAACCACCCGGATCGTCTCAAAAAACCCATGATCCGGCGCAACGGAAGGCTCGAGGAGGTGCATTGGGACGAAGCGCTCGACTTCTGTGCGGAAAGGCTCGTCGACGTACTGGATGCCCACGGACCCGAGGCGATCGGGGGGTTGAGCTCCGCCCGCTGCACCAACGAAGAAAACTACCTCTTTCAGAAATTCATGCGATCCGTGCTGGGAACGAACAACGTGGACCATTGCGCCCGCCTTTGACACTCGGTCACCGTGGCCGGTCTGGCCGCGGCTTTCGGAAGTGGCGCAATGACCAATGCGATGGGGGAAGTCGAAGACACGGACCTGATCCTCATCACCGGGAGCAACACCGCCGAGTGCCATCCCATCATCGGCCGCATGGTCAAACGCGCCGTCGACCGCAAGCGGGCGAAGCTGATCGTCGTCGATCCGCGCGAGGTCGAGCTGGTCAAGTTCGCCCGGATCTGGCTGCGACCCAGGCCGGGAACCGACATCGCCTGGATCAACGCGATGGTGCACGTGATTCTCGAAGAAGGACTGTGGGACAAAGCATATGTCGAAACGCGCACGGAGGGCTTGGAGGCGCTCCGTGCCAGTGTCGCGAGCTACACGCCCGAGCGGGCCGAGGAGATCACGGGGATACCGGCAGACGACCTGCGCCGCGCGGCTCGGCGGTACGCGCAGGCCCCCAAGGCCATGATCCTCTACGCCATGGGCATCACCCAGCACACCAAGGGGACGGATAACGTCAAGGCTCTGGCCAACCTCGCCATGCTCTGCGGCAACGTCGGCATCGAGGGCGGTGGCTTGAATCCTCTCCGAGGCCAGAACAACGTCCAGGGGGCCTGCGACATGGGGGCGCTCCCCAACGTGCTGCCGGGCTATCAGTCGGTGAGCAACGAAGCGGTCCTGGCCCGGTTCCAGCAGGGCTGGAACACGGGGGTGCGCCTCTCCGACAAGGTCGGCTTGACCGTGACCGAAATGTTCCCCGCGGTTTTGGATGGCAACGTGCGAGCCATGCTGATCATGGGCGAAAACCCCATGCTGAGCGACGCGAACACGTCCCACGTCAAGAAGGCGTTGGAGCACCTCGACTTCCTGATCGTCCAGGATATTTTCCTCACCGAAACGGCCCAAATGGGGGACGTGGTCCTGCCGGCGGCCTCGTTCGCCGAAAAGGACGGCACCTTCACCAACACGGAGCGCCGCGTCCAGCGCGTACGCAAGGCCCTCGACCCACCCGGAAGAGCCATGACGGACTGGGAGATCCTGTGCGGACTGGCCCAGCACGTGAGCAAAAAGCTCCAAGCGCGGCAGGCGGCGATGAGCGAAGGGAACAGCTCGCCCCCCTTTGCGCGTCCCTTTTCCCGCGGGTATTGGGACTACAAGTCCGCCGCGGAGATCTTCGAGGAGCTGTCCGCCCTGACGCCGGCCTATGCGGGAATGAGCTACGACCGGTTGGAGCGCGGGGGCTTGCAGTGGCCATGTCCCAACAAGTACCATCCGGGCACGCCGGTCCTGCACAAGGACCGCTTCGTGCGCGGGCTGGGCAAGTTTCACCCCGTGGAGCACGCGCCGGCGGCGGAAGAACCGGATCAGGAGTATCCCTTCTTTCTCAGCACGGGTCGCATCCAATTCCACTATCACACGGGAACCATGACCCGCCGCTCGCGGGGACTCAACTGCGTCGCTCCGGAAGGATTTATCGAAATGCACCCGGAGGATGCAGCCGATCTCGACATCCAGGACGGCGAGCGGGTGCGTCTCTTGTCGCGAAGGGGCTCCATCACGTGCCGAGTGCGCCTCACCGAACGCTCGCCTCGGGGAGTGGTCTTCAGCACGTTCCATTTCAAGGAGTCGCCGGTCAACCTGCTGACCAACGATGCCTTGGATCCGACGGGAAAGATCCCGGAATTCAAGGTCTGCGCCGTTCGCGTGGAAAGGTTTTGAGAAGGGCAGACCCGGTATGCTCATGAGGCTGACTGCCGGAACCGAGGAAATGGCTGGAGAGGTGCTCGTCCCAGAAGAGAATGGTGAGGCTCTCTCGTATTGTCAGCACAGTCTTATGGACCCTTGGAATCCCGACGGCCCAGGATGCCAACACCTCCAGATCATCGTCGTAATGCACTCCGCGCCCGTCGGCGGTTTCGAATTTGGCAAGA
>CALBZH010000020.1 GCA_937889795.1 uncultured Syntrophobacteraceae bacterium
ACCACCGAGATCTACACTCTTTCCCTACACGACGCTCTTCCGATCTCTCGATCGACGTCTCGAGCCCCATCAGGATGTTGTAGTGGGTGGAATGGGGCAAGCACTCGATGTTGACGAGGGAGTAACGGTAACCGGGCTTTCTGACGATGGGCGGATCCATGAAACGGAGTCCTCCAGGCTTACGGTAACGACCATGGCGGTTCATGCCGCGGTGCGGGCTTCGGGAAACAGGCCGAGCCATTCAACGTGCTTCCTTTCAGCTTCCACCGTGTATAGCTCAGGATGGGAGAAAAAAGAAGGGGGGGAGAAGGGGGCTTGGACGTTGCCACGGGTGAATGTCCTCGGGTGTAGGTCGGCGTGGAACCATCTATCGCGCCCCGACAATCTGTGGTACATATCGTCGCCAAACCGGAGAGCACGCTCGGCTCACCCAGAGCGTTCAGAATGTCAGCGTTTCAACTCGGAGGAACCCATGAAGATCCTCGTGACGGGTGGAGCGGGTTACATCGGCTCCCACACTTCAAAGCTCCTGAAAGGGGCCGGTCACACTCCCATTGTCTTCGACAACCTCTCAAACGGATGGGCCGAGTGGGTCAAGTTCGGGCCGTTCGTCTTCGGAGACATTCGCGATGAAGAGGCCCTGTATCAGGCCCTCAAAGGTTTTGCCGTTGATGCGGTGATCCATTTCGCCGCTAAAGCCTACGTCGAGGAATCCACCCGTCTCCCCGAAGAATACTTCGACAACAATGTGGGCGGCACCATAGCCCTTCTCAAGGCCATGAAGCGTGCCGGAACCGAGCACCTTGTCTTCTCCAGCAGCTGTGCCACCTACGGCAATGCCCGGACGCCCACGATTCGGGAAGATCATGTCCAGGAGCCCACCAATCCCTACGGCTTGTCGAAGCTGCAGTGCGAGCAGGTGATCTTCAATGTCGCGCCGGTGGTCGGCATCCGGTTTGCCGCCTTGCGGTATTTCAACGTGGTGGGGAATGACCCCGATGGGGAGATCTATGAAAGGCACGAGCCGGAGACCCATGTGCTGCCGAACCTGATGCGCGCGGCGGAGAAGGGGCTTCCTTTCAATCTGTTCGGCACGACCCACCCGACCCCGGATGGCACTGCCGTGCGCGACTATGTGTACGTGATGGATCTGGCGCTGGCGCATCTGAAGGCGCTCGAGGTGATCCAGGCGAAGGAGCGCCTCGTCTCCAACGTCGGATTGGGGGCCGGCACTTCCGTTCGGGAGCTCCTGACCGCAGTGGAAGCTGCGCTCGGGCTCAAGGTGAATGTGAACGAGCAGCCGATTCGCCCGGGAGATCCACCGGAGCTTGTCGCCGATGCCAGCCATCTCCGGACCTGGTTTCCGCACCCCTTCAAGCCGGTAACCGAAGTCGTGAAGGACCTGGCGAAGGCCTTGAAGACGAGCCCGGCGACGAAACAAGACTGATGATGAGAAAAGGCGGGCGTGCAGGCGGCAGGGTGCCTGTGCGCTCACCGGTCTTCCATTCCCCAATTGACACAGCCTCTCGGTCATCGACATCCTGGCTGCACTTCTGATCTGCCATGGTCTGGCAGGTTTGGATCATTTTTTGCAAAAATACCGAGCCGCCGATGTTGCTGGCTCGCTGACTGAAGGCCCTGACAAGGCCTCAAGCCCACGGCGGAAGCAAGGATGGAGTTCCCTCCGTCTTACGGGCATGCGGCGCAACGAATCGGATCGACCGCCATTGCAAAATGCATCCATCACTGAAGGGAGAAGACCTCGCGATGAAAGCAGAGACTGGTGTTATGAATCAAGCTGTGAAGAATATCCATGACCGGGAAGGAAAATACCTCACCTTTTCGCTCGGAAAGGAAGAATACGGAATCGGGATTCTCAAGATCAAGGAGATCATCGGAATGATGCCGATCACGCCGGTTCCGCAAACGCCCGAGTTCGTCAAGGGCGTTGTCAACCTGAGGGGCAAGGTGATCCCCGTGCTCGATCTGCGGTTGCGCTTCGGAATGGAGCCGATGGACTACACCGAGCGGACCTGTATTATCGTGGTCGAGATTGCCAGCGATACGGGCAAGATCATGATGGGGATCGTGGTCGACGCCGTTTCGGAGGTGCTCAACATCAAGCACGACGACATCGCGGACACTCCCACATTCGGCACGACTCTGCGGACGGACTACATTCTCGGCATGGCCAAAATGGGGGGTGGAGTGAAGATCCTGCTCGACATCGATCGGGTGCTCAGCAGCGATGAAATCAATGTTTTGGAAAAAGTCGCGTGATTCCCTTGTCCTCAGGGTCGGCCCTCACACTGCCGCGGGCATTCGAGACCGTCTCCGGTGCTGAGGCCGCTCCCGGGCAACAGGGCTTCGGTGGAGCCTTGCGGCCTGACGCCTGTCGTCAATGGCCTGACGGTCACGTGCTCGGCTGCCTTGCTTGACATGGTTGACCTGTGACGCCCGGAAGAGAGTCGTGAAACCGATCGGTGCGCTCAAGGCACTCGGGGCGTCTTTCCTCGACCTTCTGGTGCCCCGCCGTTGCGCGGGATGCGGGAGCGCCTGTCGGGAAGCCCCAAACCATTACTGGTGCGAGAGCTGCCGCGAGCGACTCCCGTGGGTCCGCTCGCCTCTCTGCCCCCTGTGCGGGCGTCCTTATTTCGACAGTCCCACTTCATCCGACCACGTCTGCGGCGACTGCCTGCTGGAGCCTCCTCCTTTTGATGGCGCGCGATCGGCCGCGCTCTATTCGGACGTCGTCCGGAAGCGCATCCACGAAGTGAAATTTGGGGGCAGGCTTTACTGGATTCCTCCGCTCGTGGAGCTTCTTTGGGATTGTCTGGAGCAATGGGGCGTCAAGGGGCTGGATGGTTTGGTGGCCGTCCCCCTTCACGTGAGGCGGGTGAGGCAGAGGGGATTCAATCAATCCGCGCTGCTGGCGGAGCTGCTGGGGAAACGACTCCGCCTGCCGGTCTTCCGCGA
>CALBZH010000021.1 GCA_937889795.1 uncultured Syntrophobacteraceae bacterium
AGCACGTCACTATTTAGTTTCCAAAGAACAACTTCCGCTTCCCGCGTTGGGAATTGAGCTTGTATCCCAGATAATGACACTCTGTCAAGCCCTTTTTTATCGCCGCCTCGCAACCAGCATCTTTTTCGGTGGACATCTGCATCAGCGGCAACGGAAAACTTTAATATACTAACCGACCCATACCCGTCAACAAAAAAATGCGACTATTTTTCAAACGGCTCATTGGCAGTCTTAGTCTACGGAGAGTCGCCCACAAATCCGCACTTCCGGCCCTTCTCCTCACCCCGAGACTTGGATTCGGTGCTTATGCTTTTTCCCTGCCCTCAAAAGAATGTGCCCCGAGTCTGCGTCCTTCAGAGTCACGAGGACATCAGAACTGGTGAGTCGGACCTCGTTGACGTAGGCTCCACCTTGGTCGATGAGTCTCCTTGCCGCACTTTTCGAGACACAAAGTCCCGCTTCCACAAATAGGACATAAGCAGGCACTCCTTCAGCCATGCGACTGGGCTCGACGCGAGTCGTGGGAATGGAGTCCTCTTGCCCCCTTAATCCTCTCGGAATGGTGCTCGACGGAAGCATCTCCTCCGGTAGCGCTCGTCTCCCAAACAACTGGGACGCAGCCTCGTGCGCCGAGAGGGCATGCTCACGACCGTGCGCCAGAGCAGTTACCTCGAAAGCCAGGATGGTCTTGCAGACATTCAAGTCTTGCCCCGCCAGACTGCTAGTCGCCTCAATTTCGGCGAGTGGGAGGAGCGTGTACAACTTCAGGAAGCGCTCCACGTCCCGGTCATCGGTATTGACCCAGAATTGATAGAAATCGTAGGGAGACGTTCTTTCTCCACTCAGCCAAACAGCGCCAGCAGCGGTTTTCCCCATCTTCTGGCCTGACGCGGTGGTCAAGAGCGGAAAGGTGATGGCGTAAGCTTCCTTACCCACTTTGCGCCGAATCAAGTCGATTCCCGCAACGATGTTACCCCACTGATCACTTCCCCCCATCTGGAGACAACAGTCGTGATGCTGCTGAAGGTACAGGAAGTCGTATGCCTGGAGAAGCATATAGTTGAATTCGATAAAGTTGAGGCCCGACTCTAGTCGCATGCGATAGCTTTCAGCGGCAAGCATTCGATTGACGCTAAAGTGCCGTCCGATGTCTCTCAAGAATCCGATGTACGTAAGCCCGACGAGCCAATCCGCGTTATTAAGCATCAACGCTCGTTCTTCTCCAAAATCAAGATAATGAGACAACTGCACTTTCAAGGCCGCTGCATTCGTCTGGATCTGCTCGACTGTCAGCAGTTGCCGCATTTCCGTCTTGCCACTTGGATCACCGACCAGTCCAGTCCCGCCCCCGATCAGCACGATCGGACGATGGCCATAGCGCTGCATATGCACAAGAGCCATGATTGGCACGAGGCTACCGATATGGAGGCTGTCTGCGGTAGGATCGAAGCCAATGTAACACGTGACTGAAGAGGCGAGGCGATCCCGGGTTTCGGTTGTATCGGTAGACTGAGCGATGAACCCGCGCTCCTCCAGGACATCGAAGACGTTACGATCGTGAGCCAATACTCTCCTCCTCCATAGCAACTCCAGCCTCCGCCTCCCAGAAGGACAGGTTCCCTGGCCAGACGGCACCAAACCGGACAATATGAACCTGCGCAGGACCCAAAATCGCTACTTTGCGTAATCCACCGCTCTTGTCTCCCGGATGACGGTGACCTTGATCTGCCCCGGATAGGTCAGATCGTTTTCGATCTTGCGTGCGATATCTCGGCTCAGGAGAACGACGTCGGCATCGCTCACCATACCACTTTCAACGATAATCCGAAGCTCTCTCCCTGCCTGAATTGCATACGCTTTCCCAACGCCGTCGAAGGAGGTTGCAATGCGCTCCAGGTCTTCCAACCGCTTGACGTACGTTTCCAGAAGCTCTTTTCGAGCACCGGGTCGAGCACCGGACAGGGCGTCCGCAGCCTGAACGAGAACCGAAAGCACATCGTCGGCCTGCACATCTTCATGGTGGGCCGCAATCGCCTGAACGACCGTTTGCGATTCACCATACCGACGCGCCAGATCCGCTCCTATGAGAGCGTGCGTCCCTTCCAGTTCATGATCGACAGCCTTGCCGATGTCATGCAACAGTCCGGCGCGTTTCGCCTGCTTTTCGTTTAACCCTAATTCTGCGGCCATGATGCCGCACAAGAATGCCACCTCGCGGGAATGCTGAAGCACATTCTGAGCGTAGCTCGTCCGGTACTTCAGCTTGCCGATGAGCTTAACCAACTCGGGATGGATTCCGTGGACACCAACATCGAAAGCTACCTGCTCACCGGATTCACGGATCGTCGTTTCAATTTCAGCGTTGACCTTTTCGACGATCTCCTCGATGCGTGCCGGGTGAATGCGCCCGTCAGAGATCAACCGCTCCAAAGACACACGCGCAACTTCTCGTCGCACTGGATTGAATCCGGATAATATGACGGCTTCGGGCGTGTCGTCGATAATGAGATCCACCCCCGTGATGGCCTCAATGGCGCGAATGTTGCGCCCCTCGCGACCGATGATTCGGCCCTTCATCTCTTCGTTGGGCAGTGTTACAACGGACACCGTCTTTTCGGCCACATAATCCCCCGCATACCGTTGTACGGCGAGGGAAATAATGTCTTTC
>CALBZH010000022.1 GCA_937889795.1 uncultured Syntrophobacteraceae bacterium
GATATCCACTCGTGACTGGAGTTCAGACGTGTGCTCTTCCGATCTGTTTTTTGAACAACCGGCGTTGGTTGCCATCGATCAGGCCTTGATATCGAGAAGCGTTTGCAACATATTGTCCGAGACCTGTACGGTTCTCAAATTGGCCGCATACCCATGAGTATTACGCATCAGGTCCGGGATCTCCTCGCCAAGATCGACATTCGACAATTCCCGCACAGCATAGCCTTGCGCGGTTTCCTCATTGACCACTGGTCCCGGCGCATCGACTCGACCAACCGTCGCCTGAACACTTTGCGCAACTCCCGCCGACAAAACAACCCGGCTTTTCCTATACCCTTCCGTGTTCAGATTAGCGATATTATGGGCATTACTTTCAATTTTCGCGGAAAATGCCTGTGCCCCGGATAGAGCTGATTGGATGCCTGATATCATGTGTTTTCCTCTCATGCAGAGTAAATTTCTTCTTTTTTTAAGATAGCAAAACGCGCACCACATAACAAGACAAGCCTGCTTCGAAAAAAAGCGCCATTGGCTTCTCTTTGGAAAATCATTGCGTCGCCCCCCTCTTCCGGGTAGATAGTTGTGCGTGCATGAAATTCGTTGCACAGTCGATGCTTCCGATCAACACACCTTTCTTTTTCATCTTACCATGGCATCACGAATCCTCTTTTTTTTAGTCTCGATCTGCCTTGTTTTCGTCTCGGCAGCCTCAAATGCGAATGTGGTCGACCGGAGCGTCGCGATTGTCAACAATGACACCATCACCCTCTCAGAAGTCAACGAGCTGGGCCGGTCGTTTTTCAAGAAAGTCACCGTGGAAACCCCGGCGGATCGATTGCCTGAAGCGTTGCAGCAGGCTCGCAACACGGTGATTGACAAGTTGATCGACAAAAAGCTTTTGGTTCAAGAAGCCAAGAAACTCGGCATCCAGGTGAGTGATCAGGAAGTCGACAACGCGCTGCAACGGGTTCTTGCCAACAACAAGGCCACCATGGAACAATTCCACAAGGAATTACTTGCCATGGGGATGACCGAAAAGCAGTACAAGGAAGAACTCCGCGATCAAATCCTCAGCTCAAAGCTGATCAATCACGAGGTCCGGACCAAGGTGGTCATTCCCGAAGAAAAAATTCTCGAGTATTATCAATCCAACTACACAAGGCAGGTTGGCGGCGGTGAACTTCACCTCCAACAGATCGGATGCACCTGGGGAGAACCTCTCGCCAACGGGGTTGTTCCCAGCCAGGACGATGCAAAGGAAAAAATAAGAAAAGCTTACGAGAAAGCCAAAGACGGAGATGATTTCAACGAACTGGCGAAGAAATACTCCGACTTGCCTTCCGCCGAGGATGGAGGTGACTTGGGCACCTTTCAACTGCACGAATTGGCACCCGCCATGCAACAAGCTGTTGCTCAATTGAAATCCGGAGAGATCAGTCCTGTTGTGCAAATCGATAATGGCTACCACTTTTTCAAGCTCGTTTCCAGCCAAGGTGGAGCAACCGTTTCCAAGGCTGATTACGAGGCAGTGAAAGAAGAAATCCGGGAAAGACTCTATAAACAAGCCATGGAGGCACGCTTCAAGGACTGGGTGAAGTCGATCCGCGACAAGGCCTACATCAAAATTCTCTAATCTGTCCAGACGAATACCAAACAACAATGATGGAGCATCCACCCGCCCTGGATATCTGCTCATCCTGAAGAAGCATTAGGCCTTGAGCTGGACGACCTGTTCCCATGACAGTCATAGATCCCTCTGCCGTCCCGACGTGTGAACAGCCACGCGTGGGTGAACGGCTCAAAGAAGCACGATTAAAACAATCACTCACCCTGGACGACGTTGCCTCCCGCACACGGGTCTCCCGCTCCACTCTTCGGGCCATCGAATCGTCAGAGTACGACCATCTTCCCGCAGACGCCTTTACCCGCGGCCTGATTACCCTGTACGCGAACTTTCTCGGCCTCGTTGGTCCTCAAGTGGCCGATCAGTTTTTCATGGAAAGAGACGGCGGCAAGCACATCCACCTGTCTTTTCTCAAGAAAAGCCGCATGACGCACGCGCTGGAGCCCAAAAAGCTGGCCGAACCCACGCATATCTCCTCGGCAGCTCTCGCCACCATTCTGCTTGTGCTCATCGTTGTTTCGTTCACAGGATTTTGTCTGTATTTCGCTTGGAATCCATTTGGTTATTTGGTGGATAAGACGCGCAATCTTTCCTCGTCCGTGACCAATACCTTTCACCCTGCGGATCCAGCCACCAGCAGAGAGATACAGCCCCCTCCCCTTACCGTGCAGGCTGTCTTTCTTACGGATTGCCGCATGCTGGTAGCGTTGGACAATGGAAAGCCTATGGAGCAGACCTACGCCAAGGGAACGAGCATGCAATGGACGGCTGAACGGGAAATCCAGCTTGAATTTTCCCAACCAAACAGCGCACAATTACACTTCAACGGTACCCCACTGCCTTTTCCTGACAGCACCGAGGGACGGTACATCCTTCGCCTGCCAACCCTGTCGATTCCCTATGAAGAATAGCCGCAACACCTGCGGTTTTGTTCTCAAAATAGCCGAGCACGGGGAATCGGACAAGTTGGTGACCCTCTATAGCCGCGATGTTGGCCGGATGACCGGTATTGCCAAGGGAGCAAGAAAAAGCAAGCAACGTTTTGTCAACAAGCTTGAACTGTTTTCCTCGCTCAAAGTCCTGTATCGCCCTCCGCGTGTCCACGGAGGGCTGCATGTATTGGATGACGCGGAATTGCTCAATGCCCGTCTCCCGCTTCGCCTCGAATACCGGCGCTACGCTGTAGCCATCCACCTCAGCGAGCTGTTTTTGCGTTTTACCCGTGAAAACGACCCCGATGCGCATCTTTACGAACTGTTGCGCTGGACGCTTGACCTGCTGAGCGTGGACAAGGCTCCACTGAAAATCATGGTCTTCTCCTATCTGCATCTTCTTGCCGCTAGCGGCTATCGTCCAGAACTTGACCGATGCGGATCGTGCCGACATCCGATCACACCAGGACGCACCTATACACTCATCGCCGCCTCGGGATCCCTCCTTTGCGACGCCTGTCAACCACCGCAACGTCATGTTCAGCATCGTCTTTCTGTGCAGACACTCCATATCCTAACCCGCGCACAAACCATGAACCTGGAGCGACTCGGCCGTTTGCAACTACCCCGTCATGCCGTTATCGAAGCGATGAATGCCTTGCATCACTACACGCTCCACCTCCTGCAACAGGATATCCATTCCTGGCGGATCAATCGGCTGCTGCTTGACGAACGGTAAAGTTCCCCCCCGACCATTGCCCCGCCCACCTGAATGTTCTCCTTCTGTCAGTGCACGGTAGACTGAAAATCGCCAAATGCTTCTGCGCGCATCCTTCCTTTACCCCTCTCCCTTTTTGCTTTTTCCACGGTCGCCAGTTGATTGTGTTGACCTTTTTCAGCTTTTGTCGTGTATATTGTTTTCGGTTTGCCGCGTACCCTCGAACAGCGGCTCATCTGTCAAGCAGCGCTAATCAATGCATTTTAACCCTTTCACGCAGACATTCTCGCTATGAACCGTTCTGGTCTTATCATAACCATCATCATGGGTTGCCTTGCCGTCCTGCTCTGGAAGATTGTCAATGTGCCGAACATGGAACCGCCTTGGCCGTCGAAGATCCAGGGGTTTTCTTTCTCGCCTTTTCGGGAAAATCAGTCGCCCAGCAAAAAAATCTATCCGACCGTGGAGCAAATCGACAAAGATTTGGCCACGCTGGCAGGCGATGTCCATGCTGTTAGAGCATACACGGTTGAAGATACTCTTGCCGAGATTCCTCGACTTGCCGCCGCCCGTGGCCTCAATGTGGTGCTCGGGGCATGGATCACCCGGGATGAGCAAGCGAATGAGGAGCAGATCGCCAAACTGATCAAAGTGTACAGGGAGAATCACCGGAACATCGTCCGGGTGCTTGTCGGCAACGAAGTGTTGCTCCGCACCGACCAGACCGTCGATCAGATGATCAACTACATTGAGACCGCCAAGAAATCCATTTGGGCGCCGGTGAGCATCGCCGAGCCCTGGCACATCTGGCTGAAATACCCAAAATTGGTGGAAAAGGTCGATTTCATTGCCGTTCATCTCCTACCCTATTGGGAAGGCATTCCGGTTGATGAAGCCGTGGATTACTGCGTCATGCGCTACAACGAGTTGAAACAGGCCTATCCGGGCAAAGAAATCGTCATTGGAGAGGTCGGCTGGCCAAGCGGCGGCCGCATACGCCAAGGCGCGGTTGCCAGCCCCACCAATCAGGCCAAATTTCTGCGCCGTTTCCTCGATGTCGCTGAAAAGAACAATTACACCTATTATATCATGGAAGCCTTTGACCAGATCTGGAAGAAGGATCTGGAGGGCGAGGCAGGCAGTTTGTGGGGCGTGTACAATGACTTGCGACAGCCGAAATTCGAATTCACCCAACCGGTTGTCCCCATTCCCCACTGGCGTGAATTGGCCGCCATCAGCATTGTCTTGGCGGTGCTTATTCTATTGTTGCTGTTTCGGGACAGCAAAGGGTTGCTCGATACCGGCCGCGGCTTTCTCGCCATCATCGCCTATGCCATCACCACCTTTGCCGTGTGGGTGATCTACGATTTTCAACGGCAGTACATGAAGATCGGAAGAGCACACGTCTGAACTCCAGTCACGAGTGGATAGCTCGT
>CALBZH010000023.1 GCA_937889795.1 uncultured Syntrophobacteraceae bacterium
GAGGGCGTAGCTCTGCCTTGTGATTTTCGTCAAATGCGATTAATAGGTCGGGAAGACGACCTTCGGGCAAACACGTGGGGGAGACATCCCGAGAGTCGTTGACCGGGATGAGCTTGATGGACAACGAAGGGCGTGAGCCTTGGGCATAGCCAATTTCTTCTATAACGCCGCTCTCCACACCGTGGGATTCGCCGCGGTCCAGGCGCTCCGATGGAGAAGAGGAGACGATCCCGAGTTCTGGGCGGGCCGGTTCGGGCTTTATTCACTGCCCCACGCCAAACCGGATCAGCCCACTCTCTGGTTTCATGCCGCTTCCGTCGGGGAGGTTACGGGCGCTGCCCCAACGATCCAGGAAGCAGGCCGGGCCTGGCCGAATGCTCGGCTGGTCCTTTCCGTGGGAACACAGACGGGCTACCGCTCAGCCCGCTCGCGCGTCTCTCCCGACGTGATCGTCGTGCCGTTTCCGCTGGATTTTCCCCATGTGCTCAGCCGTGCCCTGTCGGGTATCCGACCGAACCTGTTCATTGCCTTCGAAAGCGAGTTCTGGCCGAATCTCTTCAAGGTGCTTCGGGAGCACTCCATCCCCGCAGTCTTGCTGAACGGGCGATTGTCTGCCCGATCCCTCGGACGGTATCGCGCTCTCAAATCCCTTTTCGGTCCCGTTTTCAGCCATTTTCGCTGGCTTGCCATGAACACCGAATCCGACCGACGCAACGTGCTTTCCCTGGGGGTCCCCGAGGATCGCGTCTTAGTGCTCGGAACCAGCAAATTCGACGGCTTATCCGGACGCGTGAACGTCGATTCCCTGGCTCATTGGCGAGAAGTCCTGTCGCTTCCCAGCGGAGCGCCCGTGCTCGTAGGCGGCAGTCTCAGAAGATCGGAATGCATAGGGCTTCTTCGGGTCTTTCGAGAGCTTTCCTCGATCGAGCCAGGGCTTTTGGGTATATTTGTGCCGCGGCATCTCGATCAAGTTGAGCCGATGGCTCGCTGGCTGCAAGAGCAGGCTGTCCCTTTTCATCTGCTCTCACGGTTGGAAGCGGGATCCGAGACTCGCTCAGCCACTGTCATCCTGGTGGATCGCATCGGGATTTTGTTCGATTTGTACGGACTTGGCGATCTGATCTTTTGTGGAGGCACCCTGGAACCGATAGGAGGGCACAACATTCTTGAGCCGGCTGCCTGGGGGAAGGCGGTGTTCTATGGGCCGAGCATTCATAAGGTTGTCGACGAGCATCGTGCCCTTGAAGCGCGTGGGGCTGGAATTCTTGTCCAGGATGAGCAGGAGCTTGCTGCGCGCTGGAAAAGATGGCTCACAGACCTGAAGGGACTGGAGAGGCTCGGCGCTGGGGGCCGGGAAGCGGTCCTTGCACTGAGTGGCGTGAGTGTGAGGCAGGTGCAGCTCATCCGGGATATCCTTTCGGAGCGGAGCCCTTCATGGGCGTCTCCCGCTCCAGGCCCGACATTACGATGAGCACAAGCGTAGCCGGGATGCCGGTTCATGATTAAGAGACTGATGATGAACGCACAGCCATGGTGCGACTGCCGCGGACGGAATCTCCCGGAGGGGCTTCGCAGAGCGTGGCTTCACCACGAAAGGACTGAGCATGTCGAGGGATTTCAGGCCCGATTCACGGGAATCAGCAGTGATCTCCAAATTGGACCACGCCAAAGAGAATCAGCGGGTGAATGCGTTGAACCTGCTCAGACAGCACCTGGACGATCTGAGCGGGTGGATCGCCATCAAACTGATTGAGGACCGGCTGGTTGAGACCACGAGCAAGGACGAGCTGGAGCGGCAGATTCAGATTGGTCTTCAGATGTTGCTTTCTTCCGACGAATTCGAGCTCCAATTTCACACCGCCAATCTGAGAGACATTGTGCCGCGACCACACTTCGTGAGTCTCTTCGTGACGGCCTTCGTCGTTGAGAAGCTGATCGACCACCCTGCCGTTGTCGAGATTTACGGTGCGGACGAAGACATCTACAAGTGTGTGCACAAGCAAGTCATGCGCTTCCTGCCCATGGCCACATGAATCGTTCCTGCCGTTCAGAAGGCGGTTTCAAAGCGGAGAGGCATCAGCTGCCTCCTCTGCCCGTGTCACCTCGCGTGCGCGATGGGCTTTCTCCTTGAGGGCGAGCAGATCTTCATAGGTGAAGTCGGGGCGACGGCAGGCGAAGAATGTGTTGTTGTGTGTGAGGGGCTCGCCAGCCAGGTCATGAGGTGATAGTCGACGGGCTTCCTCCCACAAACCGGTACCCGGTATGGGACTGTACTCGCAGAGGTACGGTTGGGCTCCGGCATCCGTGACGACTCGGATCGCTTCCAGCACTTCCTCCGGTCTTTGACCGGGCAGGCCGCATAGGAGGTAGACTCCGATCTGGGACGGCGCAAAGCCCGCACGGTGGAGATGATGAACCGCGGCAAGAAACATTTGTGTGCGCACCTTGCCACCCCACTCCCGCTGATGGCCCGGGTCGGTTGTCTCGAGCCCCAGACGCAGGGATGTGAACCCGCTCGCTCTGAGCAGATCACACCATTCGGGTGTGAGCCCCCTCACGTGTAGCGCATTCGGCGTGTGGAATCGAATCGAAGGACCCGAGCGCACGACTCTTTCCAGGGCCGGTTTCAGGGTCGTGTCCGCATCGAGCAGGAGTGCGTCGTCATAGAATGCGAAATCGACCACACCGTCGGCCGCATGCCATCGTTCGATCTCCTGAGTGATGGCATCAGCCGATTTGCGCGATCGCTGGGGTTGTAAAACGGATGATGCGCAATAGCCGCATCGAAACGGGCAGCCTGCGCTGGTCAGTAGAGGCGCGTAGCGAAGGGGACGCACGAGATCGAGGGCTGGAGAGGGGGCGGCCTCAAAGCTTTCCCATGCGCCCCGGTTTCGGACGGCGAGTCCGGTGAGGGCGAGGATCTTGTCCGGAAGCTGCCGAAGCGGCTGCGTGACAATCTCGTCGGCGCCGCTCGTGAGCAACGCATGCTCCGGGCACAAGGATGCATAGATGCCTCCCAGCCATAGGGGGACTTCAGGGTAAATCTCCCGCAGGAGGGCGATCGCCAGTTGGACGCCGGGGTACCAGTACGTCATGATGGAAGTCACCCAAACGCAGTCGGGCTTGGGATACTCCTGGACGACTTCTCGAAAGCGCTCCGTTGATATCCCGTAGCGGTAGTAGCGCCTGGGCAGCATGGAAACGGGCGCGGGCTTCGGGATCCGGACGCGGGGAAAACCGCCGGTTCCGAAAGCATGCGCTTTACCCGGAATCAGGTCCGCTGGTGTGTCACTGGTGGTCAAGGCGCGCGACAGGCAGTCGACTAGGCCGACCTCCGCGCCGCCGTCACGCAGGAGGGCAGCGAGCTGCAGGAGCCCGAGCGGTTTTGCCCAGAGGTCAAAAGCGGCAAAGTCGGTGACCCATGGATTGATGAGGAGAAAGAAGGGGGCTCGTGCCACGATAGAAGGTTTCTTTCCCTGGGGTTTTGAGTTGCGTGCTCGAGCGGGTTACGTGTAACTCTTTGCGCTGGGTGAGTCAAATGGGGTTAAGGGACTCACAAGACAACCATGGGTAATGCGGGGGAGTCTGGATGCGGGCGGTGGTTCAGCGCGTTTCTGAAGCGTATGTGGAAGTGGGTGGACAGGAAACCGGGCGGATCGGCCGAGGGGTCCTGATCCTCCTGGGAGTAGGCCAGGGAGACGAGCTGGAAGATGTCCGCTATCTGGCTGATAAGATCGTGCACCTGCGGATCTTCCCGGACGCTCAGGACAAGATGAGCCTCTCGGTTCAGGACGTGGGGGGAGGGGTGCTCGTGGTGTCCCAGTTCACCCTTTACGGTGATTGTCGGAAAGGAAGGCGACCGTCTTACACCGGAGCCGCCCCCCCGGAACGAGCCGAGGAGCTCTATGAAGCTTTCGTCGCGCAGGTGCGCACGTATTCGCTGCCCGTGGCCACGGGCCGCTTCCAGGAAATGATGATGGTCCACCTGGTGAACGACGGTCCTGTCACGCTGCTGCTGGATTCGCGCAAGGAGTTCTGATGCGATCGGTCGAAGGAGGGATATGGTGGTAGAGAACGCTCTTGGGGCATTCGGAGAAGGGGGTCTGCCTGGTGGAGGAGACATTCACGTCGACGAGGAAGGCGAGTGGTTCTACCGGGGGACAAAGATCGTACGCGAGGACATCATCGAGCTGTTCCTTGAACACCTCGTGCTCGGAGCGGACGGAAGGTTTGTGATCGAATGGCGCGGCAGCCACTGTGGCATCGACGCTGCGGACACGCCGTTCGTGGTGACCCGGGTCGACCGCGAAGAAGGGCCCGGTGACAGCGGGGTGACACTCAAAGTCTTGCTGAAGCACTTGCCGGCACCCCAGACGCTCGATCCTCAGACCCTCACCGTGGGCGCTGCGAACATCCTTTATTGTCGCATACAAAACGGCCGATTCCCCGCCCGGTTCTCCCGTCCCGCCTACTACCAACTGGCAGAATGGATTGTCGAGGAAGAGGAATCGGGATCCTTCTATCTTGAGCTCGGGAACAAGCGCCATTTGATCGGGCAGGCTTTGTCCGGGAGCGCATGAGCTTCGGATGGGGCAGCTTCACCGGATCGCAGCCCTGGTGGTCAAGGGCTTAGTGCTCTGTCAAGGAAGTTTGCCGGGCAAGAGCACACCCCCTCATCCATCACCAACATACAAGGGGGGAATCTAACGGGGGTGGACGCTGCAGAACAAAGCTGACGGAGCACTCAGGAGCGCTTCTTGCGCCGGATGAGATCCACGAAGGCCTCGAGCCGGGTTTGAACCGCACCTGATGATGTGTGCTCATCGAAAGCGAGGGTCAGGACAGGCAGGTTGAAATCGGCGGCGATGCGGTCCAGGATCGTCTGTGCGACCAGCTCGGGCATGCAGGTAAACGGCATCAGGTGGATGAGCCCATCGAGTCTCCGGCGGGCGAAGTGGACGGCGTGGCCCACCGAATTGACACTTTCGCCGCCGCAGGGGTTCAGAAGATAGGGAGCGGCCTGTTCCTGGGCCCAGCGGAACCTATTTCGCCGAAAGGGCATGAAGCGGAACCGGTCGTTCAGCCAGTCGCTCAGCCACAGGCCGCGGTGGACCTCCACCCCCATCTCACCCAACCGCTCCTCGATGTTCATGTTCGCGTGGTTTTCCAGCACCATGAAGATCTCCCCCACGAGTCCGATGCGCACAATGGGGCGGTTTCGTTCGATCGGGATCCGGGCGAACAGGCTGTCAACGCGCATCCGAGCCGGGATGAGCTCCCAAATGCTCCGGGTCCCGTCGATGATGGCGATGCACTGTTTGAGGATACGGTCCGTGGCTCGCTTCTCCAGTTCCCGTGGTCGAAGTCGAAGTGAATGGGCCACCGCCCGGTCGACGAGGGCGATGCGGTAAAGGATGAACAAAAAGACCCAGTAGGAATCCCACTTGGAGCGCAGCCCGGCGATCTTTCGGACGGTTGCGAGCATGTCGCGCAGGCTGTCCGGATCGTCCGCGCTCCCCATCCGGAAGTCGAATCCCATCTCCCGCAGGATCTGCTCCTGCATGACCCCGTAGTAACCGAACCGGCACGGTCCGAACCCTCCGGGCATGATGATGTCGGTCGCTCCCTGTCTCAACGCCTGGATCATGTTGCCGAGATTGAGCTTGAACGGGAGACAGGCGCATTCCGGTGCATAGCGCGCCCCGAGCCAAATGGCTTCCTTGTTGGGACGGGGAGGCATGGTGATGTGCACGCCAAGATTTTTGAACACGCGCTCAAAGCCGATGTGCAGGTGCCCCATGTGCGGAATGGTGAGATGCATGGCCTCACCCGAGGATCCATCCGTCTGATTGGAAGATGGGCCGGGAGACGGAGGCCGTCGGAGCATTGCTTCGGAATCGCTTGCCACCGGTCTGCTGCGCGACTTCTTTCTCGATTCCAACATATCAAGAAACGCTTCAAGGCGAGTGGCGACACCCGCGTGGGCCGAGTGCTCATCGAGGACAAGGTTGAGAAAGGGCTTGTCCGATCCCTCCCCCACGTAATGTTCGAGAAGCTTGGTCGTGAAGGAATCCTGCCCGCAGCCGAAGCTCGAGACGTTGATAATCCCGTCGATTTGGGGACTTGAGGCGAAATGAATGCCTGCGGCCACCAGGTCCCGGCCGATCTGCCAGTAGACCTTCTTGGGCAGCCGCTCGTTCAGGGACAACCGGATGTCCGGAGGAACATGCTCCGCGGTCACCACGGCGACGCCCTGCTTATCCAGCAACCCCAGCAAATTGTGGCTGAGGGCCGAATCGAAAATCAGGTACCGACGCCCGATCACGGCGATCCGGTAGAGGGAGTCACGCAGCCCTTCGGCTCTTGGTAAAGCCTGCTGCCCGCTCCAGGCCGCGAAGAGGGATTCAAACGGCTGTGTCAGCAGGTCGGCGTCAAAGCCAGCTTGGGCATGCACGGCCGCTTCCCAGGACTTACGGAGCTCTTCGGGGCGGTCGGTGAATTTCCTCCCAACTTCTGCCATCGCCTGGGCAAAATCAATGTGGTTCGGAGGCTTGACGTTGACCAGAGGATCCAGCAGCGGCGGGAGGCTTGAGAAAATGCTGCGGACCATGTCGGTCAGGCCGAGGACTTTCGGGCACATGTACGCATCTTGGCATACGCTCATCACGCGGGGCAGGAACAGCCAGTCGACCTGGTCCTTCAGGCGGGAAATGTGCGCCAGAAAGACCTTGACCGGAAGGCAAAGATCGCTTCCCGTCACGCCTTGAGCGGTGTCAAGGAGCGGTCGGTCCGTAGGGTCCGACAGCTTCACCCGGAGCCCGAGACGTTGAAAGTAGGTCGACCAGAGTGGAAGATAATGGAAAGCAAGGAGGGCGCGCGGAATCCCCACGGTGGCTGCCGCCGAGGAGCTGGCAAAGTCGCCAGGAACGCTCGGGTCTGGCCTTTCGAGGGACATGCGGGGGGTCCGATCCACTTTCAAGGAGATCGGAAGAGCACACGTCTGAACTCCAGTCACG
>CALBZH010000024.1 GCA_937889795.1 uncultured Syntrophobacteraceae bacterium
ACCTTTTTGGACGAGCTTTTCGTGGGGCCTCCATCCAGAAAGAATCGCGACCGACTGTTTCGATTCTGTGATGAAATCCGGAGAAGGCGGCTCACGATCACATTTCGAATAACGTGTCGAGCTGACTTTTTCGATCCACCCCACGACCGAGAGTTGATGGTTGCCCTGCGTGAGGCTGGACTCGACAAAATCTTTTTCGGAATCGAAAACGGGTATCCGGCAACGATCAAGCTCTACAGCAAAGGACCGGACGTCACGGCCGTGAGGATGATCGAAAACGTCAATTTTGCGAGAGACAACGGCGTCTTTCCTTTCATCAGCTTCATCATGTTCCATCCGTTCATCTCAGCCGAGGAAATTCTTTTCAACCTCGACTTCCTGCACACGATCGGAAACAGTCACCTGTGGGGCACCTACACGAGCCGTCTTCGTGTGACCCCGGATATGAGCCTGTTCGGCGTCGTGAACAACTCGGGGCTACTGAGGTCCGGGGGGAAGTGGGGCGAGCGGTCCTATGGCTTCGCGGATTCTCGGATGCAGAAGGTATGGGAGCGATTTACCCAGGCGGGAGAGTATTTCAGGGCAATCGACCATGACCTTGAAGCGATCTTGTTCAAGCTCTTCTATGCGGGAAACGAGGGGAAGAGGCTTCATGAGCTGCTGCAATGCCGGGTTGGCGCAACCTACGCTTATTTCGTCAGGCATTTGATGCGTGGCGACCTCGCAAGAAGCGAGCTCCTGAAGACGAGCCGCGACATAAGATCCCTGATCCATCGTGCTGAGGCTCAGCTTGACAATTCCTGAGTCAAATACTCCGAGCGATTCTTTGGCGAGCCCGAGGTTCTGGTCGAGATCGCTGACAGATGGAATCATATCGTTGAGGGGGTGTCGTACTGGCGCTTGGCCTCCTGGTCGAGAAGCCGCCACAGGAGCATCTGCTTTCTCAACGCTTTGATGAAGCTCATGTTCGCACGGGCCCAGGCGGATCGCTCCCCGGAGAGGCGAATCATCTGGATCGCGATCTCCAGGTATCCGGGATTCTCGATCGATGGGCAGCAGTGGAGCTGGATACGCTGCTTGATACCGAAATCAAAGGGAGCGAGCCAGACGTTCGTTCGGATCAGGAGGCAGACGGGGGCTGGCATCAGCTCGGAGCGCATGAAAGGATCATCCATGTCAAAGAGGACCTCGTCGACGATAAACGAGCCGTGGGAGGTGTCCCGGTAGGATTCGTAGAAGGCGTTCAGGAAGCTCATGACCCCTTTTTCCTCTTCGTATTTGAGGAGAAACGGCAGGTTCATGGTGATCCGGTCTCCTTCCGCTTCGGGAAGGGTCCACGACCGGTTGACGTCCGGCATGGCGATTTCCGCGGCCATGCGAGCCGGGTAAAGGGCAGCCAGGAAGACCACCGAGAAGACCAGGAACATGCAAGCCACGCTCGCAAGGGACGAGTAATTGAAGGTCAGCTGGGAGAACAGGGTGCTCTGGCCCAGGAATCGGGCGCTCAACTGTGCAAGGATATAGCCGATCACGGTTGAGATCACCGCGAGCGACAGCGCTTCGACGATGAAGAGGAATCCGACGTGGGTGGGCGCCAGCCCGACCGACGTGTAGGTCCCGATCTCTCGCTGCCGCTCGTGCACGTGGCCAATCATCGTGTTGAGGGTGATGAACACGACGATCAGGATGGGGACCAGGACGTTCGCGGCGCCCTGGTAGCGCACCGTCGAGCCGGCGCTGAAGTACCAGGTCCCGTTCTCGCCCACGAACAGGGGATAGCTCAGCCAGGATGTCAGGCGATCCGCGATAGCGAGCGGGCTGATTCCCGCGTGGGGAAGGATCGAGATGGCCTTCAGCTTGCCTCCCAGCGCGATGACTGTCGGATAAGGGATCACAACCGTCGCTTCGGCACCGGCATACCGGAATCGCCCCGTTGTCGGAAGCACCTCTTCGCCCGACTGCATCGCCTCCACTTCAGCCTCGGAAAGCTCCTCGTTCCGGCTCATCTCCAGGTACGCTGGCGTCATGGGATTCTGATCCAGGTCCGGAGTGCGCTCAAGCCTGGCGGGGTCAAACGTGCCAATGACCTTGAAATCCTGACCCAACAATCGAATGACGGCACCGAGGCTCGTTTCGGGACCGAGTCCCAACGCTCGAGCCATCGGAAGCGGCAGGATCGCGACGTTGCCTTCACCCGGCTCGAACCAGCGCCCGGAGGTCAGGATGCGGCGCAGCGATTCCGGCGGAGACGCTCCCAAGCCGAGCACCCCCTCGGCCCCGGTGTAGGCGTCCCCCCGGTAAACCCGGGTCACCATGCGGTCGGCTCCGCCGCGCGGCTCGATCCAGCCGCGCGGGAGCACATCCGCTTCCGCCGCGAACCGCGACCGCAGATCCCCGAGCGTGAGCTGGGTGATCGGCAGCCAGAACGGGTGCTTGAGGAGGACTCCATTGTACTCGGACGAAGCCGAGAGGCGGGTCTGGGTCGTTCGGTTGAGGCTTTTCACGCTGGTGAAGGACATGACGGTGAACGTCAGGAT
>CALBZH010000025.1 GCA_937889795.1 uncultured Syntrophobacteraceae bacterium
AAGGAAAAAAGGACGAGCACGGCCATGACGAACGTGAAGAGGAGCAGATCGTTCGTTTAACCGACGCGGAGATGAAGCAGTACGGCATCGAAACCGCGATCGCGGGCGAAGGGAGCCTTGAGCGCGCCATGAGCCTTCCCGGCGAGGTGGCGCTCAACGCAGACAATGTGACGCACATCGTGCCGAGGATCCCCGGCGTGGTGAGAGAAGTCCGAAAGCGGCTTGGCGATACGGTCAAACAGGGCGAGATCATGGCCGTCATCGAAAGCCGTGAGCTTGCGGATTCCAAGGCCGAATACCTGGCCGGTCTCGAGCGGGTCAGCCTGGCTCAGGCTAAATTCAGCAGGGAGGAGAGGCTCTGGAAGAAGAAGATCTCATCCGAGCAAGAGTACCTGGACGCAAAGCAGGCGCTTGCCGAAGCGCGCATTGCCTTGCGAACCTCGGAGCAGAAGCTCTATGCCCTTGGCTTCTCCAATCAGTATGTCAAACAGCTTCCCTCCCACCCGGAGCATTCTCTCACCCGTTATGAGATCTTATCTCCCTTTGATTCCATGGTCATTGAAAAGCACGTCTCCCTGGGAGAGATGCTCAAGGACGATACGGAAGCCTTCGTTGTCGCAGATCTCAGCTCCGTTTGGGTGAACCTCAATGTTTACCAGAAGGACCTGGGAAAGATCAGAAGCGGCCAGCACGTGGTCATCAACTTCGGTGATGAAGCTGATCAGTGCGGCAGAGGCTGTGAAGGGAAGATTGCCTTCGTCGAGCCCATCGTCAAGGGGGAGACCAGAACCGCTCTTGCCCGTGTCATCGCTCCGAATGTGGACAGGAGTCTGCGCCCCGGGATGTTCGTCACGGCCAAGGTGATAACGGATGATTCCAGGGCTGCCATCGTGGTTCCCGCTCCGGCATTGCAGAAGGTTGGAGAGCAGACGGTCGTGTTCGTGAAGACCTCGGAGGGCTTTGAACCGAGAGCCGTGAAGACCGGGCGATCCACGGAGGATGGTGTTGAAATCGTCTCCGGACTCAAGACCGGTGAACGGTACGCCAGGAAGGGAACCTTGACGCTCAAGGCCCAGGTCTCAAAGAGCGAGTTCGGTGGGCATTCACACTAGATACCGCCCGTCAGATGAAGAGGATGAGTGATGCTCGACAGCATTCTACAGTTCGCCCTCCGGCAGCGCCTCCTGGTGCTCATCGCAACGGCCATCCTGATCGGCACGGGGCTCTGGGCCATGAAGCGTCTGCCGGTGGATGCCTTCCCGGATGTCACCAATGTCCAAATCCAGATCTTGAGCCAAGCTCCGGGGATGGCTCCGACGGAAGTGGAAAAGCTCGTGACCTTCCCCATAGAGACGACCATGGCGGGGCTTCCGCGGCTCGATCAGGTCCGCTCCCTCTCGAAGATCGGCCTTTCCGTCATCACGGTTGCCTTTCAGGACGGAGTGGACATCTATTTTGCCCGCCAGCAAGTCTTCGAACGGCTCCAGCAGGCGAAGGAAAGCCTCCCCAAAGGGATCGAGCCCCAGATGGGTCCGATCACAACGGGCCTTGGCGAGATCTTCCAGTACATCCTCGAGGGAGAAGGACGGGACATAAGGGAAATCAGGGCGATCCAGGACTGGATCATCAGGCCGCTCCTTCGAACGGTGCCGGGTGTTGCGGACATCAACTCCTTCGGCGGCAAGGTGAAGCAGTATGAAGTCGTGATCGATCCCGACAAGCTCAAGAGCTTCGATCTCACCGTCAGGCATGTCTATGAGGCGGTTGAGAGCAACAACGTCACCGCCGGGGCCGGCTACATCGAGCATCGCGAAGAGCAGTACATGGTGCGGGGGTTGGGTCTGGCCAAGAGCATCGAGGATTTGAAGGAAATCGTGGTCACCTCCAGGGGAGGCACCCCGATTCACGTGCACGATGTGGCGGAGGTCAGCCTCGGGAGCGAGCCGCGCCAGGGGGCCACGACCTATGACGGCAAAGGGGAAGCGGTTGCCGGGATCGTCATGATGCTCAAGGGGGCCTCGGGCAAAGAGGTCGTCACGGGGGTCAAAAAGAAGGTCGAGGCCATCCAAAAATCCTTACCGGAAGGGGTCAAGCTCGTTCCTTACTACGACCGGACGGCTCTCGTCGAGAAGGTCATCGAAACGGTGCG
>CALBZH010000026.1 GCA_937889795.1 uncultured Syntrophobacteraceae bacterium
GGCATACGAGATATCCACTCGTGACTGGAGTTCAGACGTGTGCTCTTCCGATCGCAGGAGGACGGGACTGTTGCGCTGGGCGATCTCCCGGTCGAGCCCCAGAGCTTCGTTCAGGTAGCTCAGCCGGATGGGATCGAGGTCGAAGAGACCGCTCAACGAACATCCGCCAAGGATACGCGGCGGTGCCAATTTGGGCTCCTCCGCCCCCCAGTCCGTCGCCATGAGCATCCCCACCAGGTGCCCCCCCGCGGAATGCCCGGTCAAATAGACCCCGGCCGTTTCACCGAGGAGCTCGCTCCCTTCGAGTGACAGCCAGGCAACACTGCTCCGGCAGGCGGCTACAAGGGCCTCCATGGAGGCCTTGGGCATGAGGGGGTAGTTGACGAACGCCACGTGGACACCCCGGCGATGCAGCTCCTCGCCGACGAAGTGAAACAACGACTTGTCCATCGCCTGCCAGTAGCCGCCATGAAAAAAGACGTGGAGCGGCGCCCCGGCGTTCGAGGCTGGAAAGAGGTCGAGCGTTTCGCGCTCGCCCGACCCGTACGGCACGTTGAGAGCCCCCTTTCGCTGCTCCCGGAACGCTTCGCTGCGCTCGGCCCAGCCCCGGACGAGCCCGTCGAAGTCGCGAGCCCTCGCCCGGTTGTTGTACTGGGCGTCGAGAGCGGCCTGGTCATAGTGTTTGTACACGTGCATGGTGCGCATCCCCAGGCGTCAGACTCCCAGGTGGCGGAGGCGGACAGCGGTGTTTTCGTTCAGCTCGCGAGAGCTTCCCGTCCATACGATGCGCCCCTTTTCGAGGATGTAGTGACGATCGGCCACCGCACTCATCGCGCGGACGTTCTTGTCGATGACCAGGATCGCCTGCCCCTCCTCCTTCAGCGTGCGCAGACACCGCCAGATTTCAGTACGGACCAGGGGCGCGAGGCCTTCCGTGGCTTCATCGAGGATCAGCAGGCGCGGGTTGGTCATGAGCGCCCGCCCGATGGCGAGCATTTGCTGCTCGCCGCCTGAAAGCTGATTACCAAGATGTTTCTGACGCTGGGCGAGAATGGGAAAGAGCCCGTAGACCCGGTCGAGTGTCCAGCTATTTCGGTTTCCGGTCCGCCCGTTCGCCGTGGCGGTGAGGTTTTCATGCACGGTGAGATTCGGAAAGATCTGCCGCCCTTCGGGAACGAGCCCCACTCCCAGCTGAGCGATCCGGTAGGGAGGCAGCTTGCGGATGTTGCGCCCCTGGAAGGTGAGCTTCCCCGTGCGCACCGAAAGAAGGCCCATGATGGCGCGGACCGTGGTCGTCTTTCCCATGCCGTTGCGACCGAGCAGCCCGACCACTTCCCCCTCGCGCACGTCCAGCTGGACTCCGAAGAGGGCTTGACTGGATCCATAGAACCCGTCAATTTGCCTGACCTCAAGCATGTCACTCCCCCGATTCCTCATCTCCCAGGTAAGCCCGCCGCACGTCGGGGTCCCTTCGAATGGCGTCCACGCCGCCCTCGGCGATGACCCGTCCATAGACGAGCACCGTCACACGGTCGGCGAGCTCGAACACCGCGTCCATGTCGTGCTCCACCAGGAGCATGGCCACCTCCCCCTTCAGGCGCGACAGGAGCCCCACGACCCGCTCGGTCTCCTCGATCCCCATGCCGGCGGTGGGCTCATCGAGCAAGAGCAGCTTGGGGCGGAGGGCGAGCATCATGGCAAGCTCCAGTTGGCGCTGCTCCCCGTGAGAAAGCGCCCGCGCGGCGACCGACGCGCGCTCCACAAGCCCCACCTGGTCCAGTACCTCCAGGCTGTGCGTCCTGGCTCCCGCATCGGCTCCGAATCCACGGAGGAAGCGGAAGCTGTGTCCGGAGGTGGAGTAGTGTGCCAGGAGCATGTTCTCGATCACCGTGTAATCCGGAAAGATGCTTGTCAGCTGATAAACCCGCCCAATCCCCAGTGCGGCCCGCCGGGGAACGGAAAGAGACGTGATCGCTCTTCCCTCGAAGAATACGGCCCCTTCATCCGGCGTGAGCTCACCTGAAAGCTGGGCGAGCAAGGTCGTCTTGCCGGCCCCGTTCGGACCGATCACTGCGTGCACTTCGCCTGACTTCACGGCGAGGCTCACCGAGGAAGTGGCCGTCATGGCCCCGAAATGCTTGACCAGCCCCCGGGCTTCAAGAAGCATCCGCACGAGCCTCCCGTCTTCCCGGTAGCAGACTGATCAGGCCTCGCCTCGCGTAGAGCACCACGACAATCAGGCTCGGTCCCAGGACGATCATCCAATGCTCGGTGAAAGAAGAAAGCACCTCTTCCGTGAGCAACAGGGCCATCGCGCCGAGAATGGGCCCCAGCAGGGTTCCCATCCCTCCGAGAATGACCATCACCAGGACATGGCCCGACTGGGTCCAGTGGAGGAACGAGGGACTGACGTACAGGGCTTCGTTGGCGATGAGGGCTCCCGCAAGGCCTGCGATGGAAGCCGCGATCACGAAACAGGTGAGCTTGTAACCGAATGGGGCGTAGCCCAGGGAGCCCATGCGGGCTTCGTTTTGCCGGATGCCGCCGATCACGAAACCGAACCGGGAGCCTACCAGTCGCCGACAGCCGAGGAAGACCGCAAGCAGGCACCCCCAGACGACGTGGTAATAGACCGTGTGGCCGGCAAGTCCCGCCCAGCCGCCCACGGTGTTGCGGGTCGCCAGCCGCATCCCGTCGCTTCCCCCGCAGGATTCGAGTCCGAACGCGAAATAGTAGACGATCTGTGCGAAGGCCAGTGTGATCATGATGAAGTAGGCGCCGCTCGTTCTCAGACTGAGTGCTCCGATGGGAAGCGCCAGGAGTGCGGCCACCCCGACCGCGGCAGGCCAAACGATCAGCGCACTGCTGACCCCATGCAGCGAGAGGATGCCCACGGTGTAGGCCCCCGCACCGAAAAAGGCCGCGTGACCGAAGCTCACCATCCCGCCGTATCCCAGCATCAGATCCAGGCTAATGGCAAAGATCGCATGAATCATGATCCGGCTGAACAGCCGCGTATAGAACACTTCGCCGCACAGAGGCACGAGCAGCAGCAGACCGAAGAGCAGGATCGGGAGCGGGCGTTTCATCACGAGTCATCCAGCCGGCTCATCCATGAGCGGGAAAGAGGCCTTTCGGCCGCCAGCAGAGCATCCCCGCCATGAGGATACAAATCGACATGGACGAGACGCCGGCAGGCAGCAGAACACGTCCGAAGGTGTCCACCAGGCCGACCAGCACGGCAGCCACAAAAGCGCCCTTGATGGACCCGATTCCCCCGATGACGACCACGATGAAGGCCAGGATCAGGACCGGCTCGCCCATCCCCACCTCGATGGAGAGGATCGGTCCGGCCATCATGCCTGCCAGTCCGGCCAAGGCGGCTCCGAGCCCGAATACGACCGTGTACAGCACCTTGATGTTGACCCCCAGGGCGTTCACCATTTCACGGTTGCTCGCCCCTGCCCGGATAAGCATCCCCAGGCGCGTGTGGTGGATGAGCCAGAAAAGGAGCCCGCCCACCCCAAGCCCCACTCCGATGATCACGAGCCTGTAGGCCGGGTAACGCATTCCGGGGAAAAGCACCACGGAATGCGACAGTGCTTCGGGCAAGGCCATGAAGCGCGCCTGGGGTCCCCACACCATCCGGACCAGCTCGTTGAAAAACAGGATCAGCCCATAGGTCGCCAGAACCTGGTCCAAATGGTCCCGGTCGTAAAGCTTCCTCAGAGTCACCACCTCGACCACCATTCCGACGGCCAGGGTTGCCGGCACCGCGAGCAGAATGGCCCACAGGAAGGACCCCGTCTGCTGCTGCAGACTCGCCGCCAAATATGCTCCCATCATGTAGAGCGATCCGTGGGACAGGTTGATGAGGTTCATCACCCCGAAAACCAGCGTCAGCCCGGCAGCCATGAGAAAGAGCATGACACCGAGCTGCAAGCCGTTCAGTCCTTGCATGAGGAGGAGTGTAGCGTCCATGGCTTATAGCTTCGACTAGGCTTTCCCTTACACGGATGCACACGGATAGAAGCGACACGGATGGACACGAATAAAAACGATTGAAATGAACGAGCCGCGGCTCGGTTGTTCCGGGCGGCGTGCCTGTTGATCGCGGCGCCCTTTGCGTATTCAGGTCTTCATCCGTGTTTATCCGTGTGGCTTTTATCCGTGTTCATCCGTGTCTCATTTCATGGGACACTGATCACAGTACGCGTCCGCGTGATCCGTGAACGCCTTGGCCACGATCTTGTTGGTGAGCACCCCTTCCTCGTTTTTCACCACCTGGCGAATGTAGAAATCCTGGATGGGGAAATGGTTGTTGTTGAACTTGAACTTGCCGCGAACCGACTGAAAATCGGCCTTCTTGAACGCGTCACGCAGCTTGTCCTTCTCATTCAGGTTGCCCCCGACGGCACGGACACCGCTGTCGATGAGGAGTGCCGCATCATAGCCCTGGGCGGCGAAAAGTGAGGGAAGCCGCCCATAGGCGGCCTTGAAGTCCGCGACGAACTTCTTGTTGACCGGGTTGTCCAGGTCCGGACTCCAAAAGCTTGCGTTCATGAGCCCCAGGGCCGCATCCCCCATGGCCTGCAGGACCGACTGATCGAGCGTGAAGGCGGTGGTGTAGAGCGGGATTTCCTCTTTGAGTCCGGCTTGCGCATACTGCTTGATGAAGTTGATGCCCATGCCGCCCGGGTAAAAGCAGAACACGGCATCGGGCTTGGCGGCGCGAAGCTGGGCCAGCTCGGCGGCATAATCCGGCTGGTTGATCTTGGTGAAGACTTCGGCGACGATCTCACCCTTGAACGAGTGCTTGAATCCCGCCATGGCGTCTTTGCCAGCCTGGTAGTCGGGCGCCATGAGATAGAGTCGCTTGACACCCTTGTCCTGGAGGTATTTCCCCATGGCTTCGTGGGTCTGGTCGTTTTGCCAGGAAACGGTGAAGAGGTTCGGCAGACATTGGGCGCCCGCCAGGGGCGACGGGCCCGCGTTGGCGCTGATGAGGAAGACTCCCTGGTCGGTGATGGGCTTGGCGACTGCCATCATCACGTTGGAGAAGACGATGCCCGTGACCATGTCCACCTTGTCTTTCTCCAGCATGCGCGTGGCCACCTGGACGCCGATCTCCGGCTTCAGCTGGTCGTCCCCGACGATGACTTCGACTGGAAGCCCTCCCAGCTTGTCTCCGCAGTGCTTGATCCCCAGCTTGAATCCGTCCAGGATATCCGTCCCGAGGCTCGCCCCGGGACCCGACATGGTCGCGATGTAGCCGATCTTGATCGCATCGGCGGCGTGGCACGGGAGACCACTGGACAGCACCCATGCGGCAACCGCGAGAATCCCCAAACCCGTTCTCTTCATTCCAAACCCTCCGTGAAATGAGCCTGTTCAACCCTGTCAGCGCAGCCCGGCGATAAAGTCCTGCACGGCGCCGATGCCGCTTTCCTCGATGAGCCGTATGGTCTGAGTCCCGATGACCGCGATATCCACTTTGCCCTTCAGAAAATCCACGTCGTCCCTGTCCTTGACGCCGAAGCCAAGCGCCAGGGGCAGGTCGGTGGCGGTTCGGCACCGGTTGGTGTATTCGGCCAGGTCCTTCGAGAAGTCCGTTTGGGCTCCGGTCACGCCCTTTCGGGCCACACAGTAGATGAACCCCTTGCCGTGGGATGCCAGGTAGCGCATGCGCTCGAGCCGCGTATTGGGCGAGAAGATGAAGATGGGGGCGAGGTCGTGGCGGCCCAGGGCCGAAAGGTAGTCCTGGCCTTCCTCCGGAGGGAGATCCGGGACGATGGCGCCTTTGATTCGCGCGTCGGCCATGGCGTTGGCGAACCGATCCACGCCGTATTTGAACAGGATGTTGTAGTAGGTCATGAAAAGGAACGGGATATGGAAGTCGCGACTCACGCGGCTCCCAAAATCCAAGCATTGCTTCACGGTCGTCCCGCGTGCCAGCGCCTCCTGGCTGGCCCTCAAGATGACCGGGCCATCGGCGATGGGCTCGGAAAAGGGGATCTGGAGCTCCATCACATCCACGCCGGCACGCACCATGGCTTCGACGATCCGGTAGGAATCCTCGAAGCTCGGGTACCCCAGGACGATGTGGGTCATCAGCAGGATGTCCCGATCTTTCAGCCGTTCTTTCAGATAGGTCTCAAGCACGATACTTCTCCGCTTTGCCCAGGATGAATTGCTCCCACTTGGGATCCCCGAAAGCGTCGGCGATGGTGAAGATGTCCTTGTCGCCTCGCCCGGACTGGTTGATGAGGATGCTGTCTTCCGGGCTCATAGCGGGGGCTTCCTTGAACGCCTGCACGAAGGCATGGGCCGATTCGAGGGCCGGGATGAGCCCCTCTTTGCGAATGGTAAGCGCCAGGGCGTCGATCACTTCCCGGTCCGTCGCGGCTTCGAAGCGCACCCGGCCCGTCGTCTTGTGAGCCGAAAGGATCGGCGAGACGCCCACATAATCCAGGCCGGCCGCGACGCTGTGCGTCTCCCGCATCTGGCCGTCGCCGTCCTGAAGGAAGTAGGTCTTGTAGCCCTGGGCCACCCCGATGCTCGCATCATCCGAGCACAGCCTCGAGGCATGCTCGCCCGAATCGAGTCCCTTGCCGCCCGCTTCGACGCCGA
>CALBZH010000027.1 GCA_937889795.1 uncultured Syntrophobacteraceae bacterium
ACGTCCGAAAACCTCACCAAGGTGCTCTACCCCAATGATGAGCCCCTGGCCGGCAAGCAGCTGCGCCTCAAGCAGCAGATCTTCTTTGTCTCCTGTGCGCTCCAGGACATGATCCGCATCTACCTGCAGCGCGAGACCACCCTGGACCATTTTCATCACAAGTACGCCATCCAGTTGAACGACACTCACCCCTCCATCGGGGTGGCCGAGCTCATGCGGCTCCTGGTCGACGAGTATGCCTACCCCTGGGAGGAGGCTTGGGAAATCACCCGGCACACGTTCTGTTACACGAACCACACCCTGCTTCCCAAAGCCCTCGAGAAATGGTCCGTCTCGGTCTTTGAAGCGCTTTTGCCGCGTCACCTGGAGATCATTTACGAGATCAACGCCCGCTTTCTGGCCGAGATCCAGGAGCGCTTTCCGGGAGACAACGACCTCGTGGCATCCCTCTCCCTCATCGACGAAGCGGGGAGCCGGTACGTCCGCATGGCAAACCTCGCCTGCGTCGGGAGCCAGGCCATCAACGGAGTTGCAGCTCTGCACACCGACCTGTTGAAAGAGTCTGTTCTCAGGGACTTCAGCCGGATCTATCCCGAGAAATTTTCCAACAAGACCAACGGCGTCACGCCGCGGCGATTCGTCGTGCTGGCCAACCCCGGTCTCACGACCCTTCTCTCCGAAATGATCGGGGATGAGTGGATCCTCGACCCGTCGGCCCTCAGGTCGCTCGAACGGTGGGCCAACGACGACGCCTTTCAAGAGGAGTGGCGTGCGGTGAAACGGGCCAACAAGGAGCGTTTGGCCACCCGCATCCGGGAGCGCACCGGTATCGTGGTCGATCCGGGGAGCCTGTTCGACATCCAGGTCAAGCGGATCCACGAGTACAAGCGCCAGCATCTGAACGCGCTTCATGTCGTGACCCTCTACAACCGGATCCTGCGTGGCGAAACGGCCGGTATGGCCCCGCGAGTCGTGATCATCGGCGGCAAGGCCGCGCCCGGCTACTTCATGGCGAAGCTCATCATCAAGCTCATCAATGCCATTGCTGAAACCGTGAACGCGGATCCCCGGGTCGGTGACCTCCTGAAGGTCGTCTTCTTCCCGGACTTCAACGTCAAGAACGGCCAGCGGATCTATCCGGCGGCGGACCTCTCTGAGCAGATCTCGACAGCCGGCAAGGAAGCCTCCGGGACGGGCAACATGAAGTTCATGCTCAACGGGGCCGTGACGATCGGAACTCTCGACGGGGCCAACGTGGAGATCCTCGAAGAAGTCGGTGACGCGAACTTCTTCCTGTTCGGACTGACGGCGTCGGAAGTCGTCGAGCACCAGACGAACGGCTACAACCCTCGGAGCTTTTACGAACAGGACCTCGAGCTCCGCGATGCGCTGGATCTCATTGTCTCGGGCGCGCTCACCCACGGTGATCAACTGCTCTTCAGACCCCTGGTCGACAATCTCCTTTACGACGATCCTTTCATGGTCCTCGCGGACTACCGCTCCTATCTTGACTGTCAAGGCCGCGTGAGCGATACCTACGGCGACCCGAAGCAATGGACTCGCATGTCCATTCTGAACGTTGCCCGGGCCGGGAAATTCTCTTCGGATCGCGCCATCCGGGAGTACTGTGAAGACATTTGGAAGATCGACCCTGTTGAGATTGAAGGGATGGAGTAGGGCAATTCATGACGTTCGAGCCGGCTGTTAGACTGACATCCCCCCGGGAGGGCTCCGCTTACTGGTTTTTCTTCTCAAACGACCGGCTGTTGGTCCGTGTGGGCAATCCTTCCGTACAGGTTCCCCGCTGCGCGGAAGGCACGCCTCTGGGAATCGAGCCGATCCGTCAGCAGGTTCTCGGCACCCTGGATCGGATCCCCTGTTATTCCGCGGAGCTGCCGCCGGAGGCCGCACCGCCTGACGGTTTTTCATTCGTGGGGCTCCGGCGGTTGTTCGGGATCCTGGACGAGACGTATTTCAGCATCGCCGTGCGAGCCAAACAGATCGTCGCCTGGGACCAGACGCACCAATTCTGTGGACGATGCGCCACCCCCACCCAGCAGGCCCAAGAGGAGCGCGCCAGGGTCTGCCCGGCGTGCGGCCTCACCAACTTCCCGAGAATCGCTCCGGCTGTGATCGTCGCGGTGACCAAAGGGGACGAGCTGTTGCTTGCACGGGCGCAGCGCTTTCCGCAAGGGTTTTACAGCGTGCTGGCGGGATTTGTGGAGGCGGGTGAGACCCTGGAGGAGTGCGTCCGCCGGGAGATTCGAGAGGAAGTCGGAGTCGAGGTGGCCAACATCCGGTATTTCGGAAGCCAGTCCTGGCCTTTTCCACACTCCCTGATGATCGGATTCACGGCGGAGCACGCAGGAGGTGAGATCCGGCCCGATCCTTCGGAAATCGCGGACGCCCAGTGGTTCCAGCCCGACTGTCTTCCTCTGATTCCTGAAAAGATCAGCATTGCCCGAAGCCTCATCGACTGGTTCGTCGAATCGCGATCCTGACGCCATCCGTTGCCCCCCAGAGGACTCAGAGGCCGCCCCCTCAATGCGAGAGCCACTCTTCCAGTATGGGTGCCAGCTCCATCAGGGTGCACCCCGGCGTCCGACGATCGGCGGCGGGCGTATCCTCGGGCTCTGCCCGGCCGAACGCCACATGGATCGGGATTCCCTTCCCCTCGCAAAACTTCTGGAGGGATGGCTTGACCATGCTGCCGATGAGAAGGGCTCCCGCCTTGGCTCCCCACTCAAAGTGGGGGCCATCCCCGCCGCTGTCCCCCATCACGATGATCTTCGGCGCCTTGAGGCCGAACGACCGGATGGCCGCTTCCGTGTTCTTGGGCTTGTCCTGAATCTCGAGAAGCTCGAATACATGGGCGGGGTCCGATGGAAGCGGTTCGTAACGAATCATGGGATGGGCCGAAAGCGCGGGGATGCGCGGTAGCAGTCCTTTGGCGAAGATCCGCTGAAAATAGCCCACCATGCCCGTCGTGTTGATCATGAACAGGATGTCGTGCGACAGACACCATTCGATCCATGCCGCAAGGTCCGGATAGGTCGCAAACGACGCATCCAGGTAACCATCCATCTCATCCGGACCAATGGGTCCGGGGAGCATCTCGCGCATCCTCCGGACGGCCTCGCCGAGACGGATCGCATTGGACGTATACTGCCGGAAGATGGCCGTCAAACCCTCGCGCAGATGCGGATGGGTGAAGAAGATGAAATCGAACGGGCCGCAGGGAGCCAGACATTCGTTCCAATCCGAGGAAAGGATGGCTCGGTAGCTTCTCGGGATGCCGGACATGCGAAACCTCCTTGAGCAGAGAGCGATTGACCCACAAACGCTTTTTTCTCTCTTCTTTACATGCGGGTTTGCATGTCTGCAAGCAGCTAAAGGGCTCGCCCCCACCGGAGGCTGTCTCTCGGGATGCTGAATTCCATCTGGGATTGGATGCACTCCACCCCGCGGTTTTGAAAGGGAGCCCAGACCAGCTGCTTCCCCTGGAAAGCGAACCGGCCGCGCTTGATCTTCGGAAGCAAATCCCGTTTGGCAGGTGCGATCGCCCCCAGCACGACGGGCACGCTCTGGAACCCGGCGACCGCCGGCAGCGTGCATGGATACAGGGAGGATATCTCCGGGAGCGGCATCGCCTCGCTGGAAGGCTGCGCCAGGGTGAACGCCCCGCTCAAACGCAGGAAAAGCCTCGGCTGGATCTTGAAGGCAGGGACCCAAAACGCAAACGGTCGAGAACCCATGGACGAGTCAATCACTTTGGGGACATTCGTCAATCGGATGAAGTCCTCGTAGGTCGCGAGGTCGAGACCGGTCGTACTCAGCTCGATCCGCCAGAAAGGCACCCACACATCCACGGGGTCGCAGGAAGGAATGAATTGAGGCTCCAGGCGGTGAAATCCCCGACCCACCGCCTCCCAGCTCGACTGGCAACTGCGGCAGAACAGCACGTGCGAATCCGAGCTCCCCTCCATGTCCCAGCCGCAATCCGGACACACGGTCGGCTGAAAGCGCACGCCGTTCGGGGGCTCGGCTTCGACAATCTGTGGCCCCGGCTCGAGACCCACGGAGGCTGGCAGCGGCCGGCTGGTGTAAGGATCGTGCAGGACGTCTCCTCGAAGCAGGTAGGGCGCATAGAGCAGGTTCACCGCCTCCCCCACAGCCGCCCGGTAGACGAAGCGATCCGAAAGGCTTCTCTCTTGTCGCGCGCCGTCACTGCGCACCTGCTTGAGGAACAAGGATCGATCCATCGACAGGGCAAACGAGCGCGATGGAGGGCGCGCAATGGAAAGTCTGAGCTTCAACGTCTGGGGCCGCATCCCAAGGGAGAACGGTAGGGCTTCGAATGTTGCGGCTCGAGTGGTGACATCCACGATGCGGTGGTTGACTTCGTCCTCGTTGAGCGCGTACACGGCTCCCTTGAACCGCCAGTAAGGGGCAAAGACGAGGTCATCCCCGTTCATGGCCCCCTCTGGAAGAGGAAGTGTGTAGGACAGGGGCTGATCGCTCTGGATCATGAGCCTCACCCGGCAAAACGGGCAGGCAAGGATCCGGTCCGTTTCGAGGAGCGTCACGGGAGCACCGCATTGGGGACACTGGTGCTCGATATGCAGACTAGAGCCGTTCACCACAGTTGTTGCAATACACCGATTGGGGGAGGTTTTCGGTTCCGCAATGCCCGCACTTCCTGTTCTTGGCCGGATCGTTCACGGGCTTTCCGCATTGCGTGCAGAAGGATGCGTTCACAGGCAGATTCTTGCCGCAGTGAGCACACTGGGTGATCACCACCAGATGATGACCGCAGGTCGGACAGAACAGCGCATCGGGCGGCACCGACCGCCCACAGTCGGGACACGCCTGCGGTCCGGCTTCAGGCGCAGGCCCCCCACCGCCGTGCGCCTGAAGGCCCTGCGACAGCAGTCCCGGCATCATGAAGGCAAGACCCAGCCCCAGCCCTTCGCCGGCTGAGCCTGGATTTTCAGCCGCCTTTTCGAGGGCCATGGCAGCTTTGAGCTGCAGCAGCTTGTTCAGGTCCTGGAAAACCCCCAGCTTGCTGCGATCGTCGATGGCTTTCTGGACTTCGGGCGGCGGCGTGATTGAATTGATATACAGGTCCGCCAAGGCTAGACCGAAGCGGCTGAAATCCTCCTGCAGCCGTCCTTTCAAGCCCATGGCCCATTCCTCGTAACGACCGGGGAGGTCAAACACCGTGGACAGGCCCTCACCAAGGACATCGTTGAAACGGGAAACGATAACCCGGTTCAGGTATTCTTCGATGTGCTCGGTGCCGTAGTTTCCCACGGTCCCCACCAGGGAGTTGATGAAGAGCAGGGGCTGGACCACACGCAAGTTGAACACCCCATGGGCCCTGAGGCGGATCAGGCCCAGCTCGGAATCCTTGAAGGCGACGGGATCGCGAGTCCCCCACTTCAAGTCCGTGAAAACCTTGCTGTTCACGAAATAGACCTCCGCCCGAAGCGGACTCATCATTGCCCAGGGCACACTCAGCACTTTGGTCAGAATCGGGATATTCGCCGTTTTTAACATATGCCTTCCGGGTCCGAAGACATGCAGGGCTTTGCCCTGGTAGAAAGATCGGAAGAGCGTCGTGTAGGGAAAGAGTGTAGATCTCGGTGGT
>CALBZH010000028.1 GCA_937889795.1 uncultured Syntrophobacteraceae bacterium
GTCGATCGACTCCTTGCCAAGCAGGATGAGATCGGGGGAGAATTCGGCGGCGGCCGTCATGACCGCGCCGAACGCGACGAACCCGATCGGAAAAGATCCCCGTTCCGCCAGGAATCCGAGCACCGACGGCAGGATCCCCGCCCCCGCCAGAATAGCCATGGAGCTGCATAAGGCCACCGTCATGGCGCCCTGGGACAACGGGACAACCCGGGCGAGCGCCGCGTACCCCGCCGGGAAGAAGCACACCGACAGAATCGCCTGGAGCGTTACCGCCAACGGTGTCAATCTTCCAAGATCCAGGCCCATCATCAACGTGGAAAGGCCCGTCAACGCGCAAAAGCAGCCGATCGAGCGCTTGATGCCGAGACGATCCACGACCCAGCCGGCCACGAGGGCCATCACGACGCCGGGGATGCGGGACAGGGCCACGAGCTGATTCGCGGCTTCCCGCTCGAATCCCCGTTCCGTGACCAGAAACAGGGGCGCCATCGTGTAGACCCCCAGGCTGCCCCCAACCGACAGCATGAAGAGCAACGCCATGATCCAAAACGAGCCCTTGCCTAAGATGTCGCCCGGGCTTGCCGACCCGGTGAAGTCCGCGCGCACGTCTCCGGCCCGACCCGTTGCCAGAAAAAGCAGCGCCGCGACAAAGCTCATCGCTCCCAGGCCGACCACGATCTGCCGCCAGCTCAACGAGCGCATCAGGAGCTCGGCGAGCAGGGGCGCAAGCACGAACCCGAGGTTCGGCGCCAGCTCGTGGACCGCGAGGGCCTTTCCCCAGTCCTGCCGCCGCACCAGACCCGTGATGGTGGCAATCCCCGAGGGAAAGTAGAGCCCCGCACCGAAGCCGAGAAGGCACAGGCTCACCCGGAGCCGGAACGGGCTGTGACTCAGTGAGACGGCTATGGCGGCGGCCCCAATGAGCAGGGTGGAAACGAAGATGGTCCGCCGGTAGGCCCACCAGGTGGACAACCATCCGGACCCCAGCAGACCGACGAAGACTCCCGACGAGATGTAGGTAAAAAGCGTTCCGGCCTCGGCATGCCCGAGGCGGAGATCCGCCTCGATGGTCAGCAGCATCGGCGCCAGAATGATCCTGGACGTGAAGCTGAAAAAGAAAACGCCCGCGAGGATCAGGAGCGGGAGAATCTGGGATCTCAGGTCGGTCGAGGCTGCTGGATCAGGGCGGTCGATGGGCTCCATTCATTCCCTTGGTCCGTGAAAACACGATCTTGAGTGTCACGCGGGTGTCATTCGTAACCGATGTCTCCGGGTTTCAGCGCTCAGGTTTCTGTCTGACACCTGACACCCAAGTCTGATGCCCAACCTCACCCCGAGCGAGCCCAATCCAGAGTCAAACGGAGGCCGTCCTTCAGACCGACCTCGGGAGCCCAGCCGGTGGCCTGATGGAACCTCTCGACGGACGCCACCGAATGGCGAATGTCGCCGGGCCGTTCCGGCAAGTATTGGGTGGGCTCGCCATTGCCGGCCAGCTCGTTGATCACGTCGGCCAGCTTCAGGATGGACGTCCGCTCCCCGGTGCCGATGTTGTAGATCCCGTTGGACATCCGGGAGACCACCCCGTCGAGACCCGCCGCCCTCACGTAGGCGGACACCATATCCCCCACGTAAATGAAGTCCCGGGTCTGCTGACCATCCCCGAAAACGGTCAGCGGCTTCTTGGAAAAAGCGAGGTCCACAAAGCGGGAGATTACCCCGCTGTAAGGACTCCTGGGATCTTGCCTCGGACCGTAGATGTTGAAGCAGCGCAAAGCCACCCCGATGGGGCTCGACCCCACACGTTGGGAGGAAAGGTATTTCGACCGCCCGTACGGGCTGGGATGGTCGGTCTGATCGGTCGCGTATTCCTCCCGGACGGGAAGGCGCGCTTCCTCCCCGTATTCGGCCGCGGAGCCCGCAAACAGAAAAGCCTCAAATCCCAAGCCTGCAGCCTCATCGAGCAGCCTGGCCGTCGCGTGCCAATTGACTTCCATGGTCTCCTCCGGGTGGTCCACGGAATAGGGCACGCTCACAACAGCCGCCAGGTGAAAGCACGCCATGAGGGCCGGGTGGCGCTCCTTGAGACGCTCGAGAAGGGAGGGCTCCGTGATGGTCCTTTCATAAAACGTAAAAGCCGGGTGGTCTTTGAAGCCGACCATGTTGTGCGCATAACCCGAAAAGAAGTTGTCGACGCCCACCACCTCGATTCCTCGAGCGAGCAACCGCTCCGCCAGATGACTTCCCACAAACCCCGCAACACCCGTCACCACACACGCCTTGCGCATTTCATCTCCAAATGGTCATCGTCCTGGTTTCTTCGGTTCAAGTGGCGGACTTTGCTTTGTTCAGCATCGCGATCGGTTTTGCCAGAGCACGCACGTGCTGATGAGCCTTTTCGAGGTCGGCGCCCGGCATGCCGAGCATCAAATGACAGGCGTCAACGGCCGACTTGATCCGGCAGCCGAGCCCGAGGAACGTGATGTTCGGAACACCCCGGGTCAGCGGCAGAGCCGTGATGTCCGCACAGCCCCCCAGGGCCCCTCCCGACTGGGGCAGCTCCATTCGCCCCCCTTTCTCGTAATTGAGCGCGTACAGCAGCCACATGACTTGCTCACTGTTGGCGGTAAACACCACCACCTGTGGAAGCGCTCGGAAGGCCCCCAGCGGAGCAATCAGCGCCGCCTGCGTCTTGCCCTTCTCCAGGTAGAAAGACTGTTTCATGGTCTGCTCGGACGCCTCCTCGGAGCCGAAGAGGCCCACCCCGTACTTTTCCAGCACGCCGTCATCCAGAAAGGCCTCCGTGTCTTCTTCAAAGCCCAGGACGGACGTGCCCAGCTTGCACCCCATCTGCTCCTTGCGTACCAGGAAGGACGTGCCTTTACCAGCAAGTGCAACCGCTTGGCAATAGCTCTTCAAATTTCCTTCGAAAAAAGGTGTACCGGCTGGAATCGCTTCTTCGGATAGGAAAAGCGATACACCAACAGGCTGGTACGCGAGACCGAGGCTTTGAGTCAAATCCGTGGAAATGCTTTCAAATGGGTTCATAGAAGGCTCCTCCTGACAGCGTGATAGACGTGACCCCGTTCGAAGTCGTCTGGCACCCCGAGCGAATACCGCCGCAGTATACACGAGGACGTGTAACTTTTTTTGCAAAAGACCTCGGAGGTGAGAAAAAAGGTGTCACGAGCGCGAGGATCCAATCGGCTCGCCTGGGACCGCTTGGGAGCCCAGCCCGCCATCCTCGAGACATTCATTAAACCTTTCATGATGTTACAGACGTGCCAGTTTCGATTCATTCTCTGGCATGCTGCTTGCCATTAAAAGCGGCCGACAACGAACGCGGCGTGATGCGCACACGCAGCTTCGCCACAGAGGGTGAACGAAACGGTTTGAACGATATAAGCATCAGAGGAGAATCCAAATGAAGAAAGTTGTATCGTTGGTTGGAGCAAGCGCGATGGTCTTTTCTTTGAGCCTTGGCCCGGTGTGGGCTCAGCAATCCACGACTCCAGGCGTGAAGGCGGAAACCGCACCGCCCGCCGTCCAAGCAGACAAGAACGTGGCCAAGCCGACGGCTGCCAGTCCCGCGGCGACAGCCCCCAAGGCCGGCGAAACCGCTCCCGCTTCCAAGGGAGCCGCTGCAACTGCGGTCGACAAGA
>CALBZH010000029.1 GCA_937889795.1 uncultured Syntrophobacteraceae bacterium
GACGCTTCAGGAGCCAGCACATCGTCAGGGACAACTGTTATTCCTGTTTCACTCACTCTGGTGAGTGCTGGTGTCTTTCTTCCTCGGACGGATTTCCTGACAGCATGCTCTCGCCGGGGCGCTGGCCTTGGGAACGGAGGTAAATTCAACCATGGGTAAGATGGAAAGCGTTACGTCTTCGTGCTCAATTCCGAGGCTTCGCGTTTGGCGTGTCTGGAGGAGATCGATAGGGGGCGCCAAGCATGTCGTTCTCTGACCTCTCGACTCCTGTTGAAGACGCGACCAAAGCGAAAGCAAAGTGCTGCAGCCCGCTCGACGGATCTGGATGATGGCTTTGGCCGATAGAATGGAGGGAATTGCAGGAAAGCAGCATTTTCGAAAACCGCAACCAAACCCGCAACCGGAACCGCCACCGGAAAATTCCCGACAACCGCTAAAGTGGTCGGGGCGAGAGGATTTGAACCTCCGACCCCCTGCTCCCAAGGCAGGTGCGCTGACCAGTCTGCGCTACGCCCCGTCCCAAAACCGTCTTCCCGTAACACAAGGTCCTCGGAAAAGCAACTGAGAAACAGCTGTTCGCAGCAATTCACGGAGGCCGGAACGGCTCATTGCCGGCGGAGCGGCGGCTACGAGCCTGCCGCCGTCGCCTCACAACTATTCGCTGCGCACAGTCGACCGGGGAGGGAGCTCTTCGGGCTGTTTGGCCCGGGGCTCGGCTCGGGTGGCCTTGAGGCGGCTGAGCTCGCCGTAGGCGCGATCCAGCAGGTCCTGGGCGCGCTTCATGTCGGGGGTCAGCCCTCCGACGCCCATGGCCGTTTGGATGAGCACCGCCGTGTTGTGGTACTTGAACGGGGTTTTGCGAATCATCTGAGCCAGGTAGGGAGCCACTTCCCGCGCTTCCGCCTCGTCCACGTCCGGCATGACCAGCAGGAACTCGTCGATGCCGTAGCGTCCGAGGAAGGCCTCGCCTCTCGGCAGGATTTCCTGGAGATGCTCGGCCAGGTGGCGCAGGACCCGGTTGCCCAGATCCAGAGCACCGTTTTCCTGGTGGAAGAACTGCGGATCGATCAAGAGGACCGACAGTGGCGTTTCGAGCCTTCGGGCTTTTCTGAACTCCCGCTCCAGGATCGTGTGGATCTGAAAGAAGTTGTGCAGCCCGGTGACCTGGTCCTGAATGGCGAAATCCTTCACCTTTTCATAGGTCAGGCAGTTTTCCATGCATAGGGCGATCTTGACGGCCAGCTGCTCCAGGAGGTCGGTTCCATCCTTGGGGCGGTAGTGGTCCGCGTCGACGCTCCCGAGGAAGAGAGCGCCGTACATGATTTCATGGATGCTGAGTGGGATCATCACCGCCGACTCGATGGGGCCGGCGTCTACCGGGAGAAAGGGATCGATGAGGTCGAGGGTCTCCCCGGTGACCGTAAAGGGTTTGCACGAACGGCGTGAAAGCTCCAGGCAGGCTTCTGAGCCTAAGGGGACCACCCAGGCCCGATCCGAGATGGGATCGCTTTCCGCCGTAACGTTCGGGAAAAACCGTTCCACGATATCAGCGTGGCACAGGAAGAGAATCACGTCGTTCGGTTGGAAGCGCGCTTTGATCTCCCGCAGCAGCTCTTCCACCAAGACGTCGAGCTCCCTCGTGCGAAACAGGATCCGCTCGATGTCCACAAAATGACGCCAGATCCGCTCATTGGCCGCGGCATTCTCCAGGACGGCGGTCAGCCGAGCCTTAAGAATTTCGTTTTCCTTCTTGAGGGATGGACGGCGCGTGCTGGGGGCTGTGTCCGCGGCCTTTTCCCCTTTGGCGTCGTCAGGGGTGCTGCGTCCCGAATCCGATTTCCGCATCTAGACTTCACTCCAGGCAGAAGAGGGTCAAGCGTGATCACTCCTTCACTTCACGGAACAGGCGGGGGATGCTGGATCAAACGCATTGCAAGGCTCACCGCTTCTTGTGCGTCTTCCGCAATGGTCACATCGGGTATGGAGAACCGTGGACGCAAGGCGACCACCCGTTTGCCTGCTTTGAGAGCCAGAGCGATTTCAGAAAGTGTGCCATATCCCCCGGAAACGGCGATCAAAACTGCGGAAGTACTTACAATGATTACGTGTCTCGCCTGCCCGATGTTGGTGGCGATGGCATAGTCGATGCTGGCGTTCGCGGCGGTCGTATCGGGTCCCGGCAAAACCCCGACGGTCGTACCACCGGCCGCCTTGGCGCCTCTAGCCGCCGCCTCCATCACTCCGCCGAGACCGCCACACACGAGTATGCCCCCGGCCTCGGCGATGGCGCGCCCGACTTCGACCGCCAAATCTTCAACATCCTTTGGACAGGCTCCCGCGCCGATGACACCGATCATGGGTCCGAGCATAGCGTCACCCGTCAGCCGCCGAGTCAGTCTTCCCAGCCATGCTTTCCCACCAGATCGACGAAGCGCACGCCCCCCAAATCGGTCTCCCGCACTCCGTCAACGGTTCTCTCAACAAGAATCAGATCCTGAGAAATGCGGCCTCCCACGGGGATGACCAACCGTCCACCGACAGCCAGCTGGTCCACCAAGGTCTGTGGGACCTTCGGGGCTCCAGCGGTGACCAGGATGCCGTCGAACGGGGCTTCATCAGGCCACCCGAGCGTTCCATCTGCCACACGGACGACGACGTTGCGATATCCCAGTTTCTGAAGGACCTGGTTGGCCCGATGCGCCAGACCCGGCAGCCGCTCTACGGAGAACACTCGAGCGGCCAGCTCCGCGAGGATCGCCGCCTGATAGCCCGACCCGGTCCCGATCTCCAGGACTTTTTCGTTTCCCTTGAGCTCCAACGACTCGGTCATGAGCGCCACGATGTACGGTTGGGAGATGGTTTGCTTGTCGGCAATGGGCAGCGGATGATCGCTGTAGGCCTGGTCCATGAGGGCTTCGTCGACGAAAAGATGGCGGCAGACCTTTCGCATGGCCTCCAGAACCCGGGGATCGCTGATCCCGCGGCTTACCAGCTGTGTTTCCACCATGCGATCGCGCGCTTTCTGGAAATTGATCATGAAACGGTCCGCCTCTTTCCTCTCGTGTGCATTCAGATTGGGAGCTTAGAAGTAATGACAAATGGCAAACCTTGTCAAACCCTTTTTAATTTCGAGGTTTATCCCATGAAACCGCTTCAACGCGGCAAAAAGAGCGACGTGTGCTCCATGTCTCGCGCGTTGGTCCGTCGCGTCGCAAAACGTCTCTTGCTCATCCCAGATTCGCCCAGCTCATGTAGTCCGACCAAAAAGCGTCCGGCTGGGGCAGGGTTTCACCGAGGAGCATTCGCCGCAGCATCTGGCGCAGATACGTGCCGAAGGGGCGTTTTCGGCCCTCGACGATCACCCAAGGGGAAAAGGCCTCCATCTCGGTCTGTGGTGATAGGAGCCGTGAGACCTGTGTCCCGAAGTATAGAAACGCCAGGTTGTCCTTCCACGACGAATCGTAGGAAGAAAAGGGCCGCGGATCGAGCTTGCGAAGGAGCTGGTGAAAGGAGCATGGCAGGTGGGTATCGACCCACGGGCGTAAGGCGAACAGGGATGTCGCTTCATGCTCCTCTACAATGATCCGCTCGGCATCAGCCCGTCTCGATCCATCGTTACCAAAAACACCGATTCCGCGAAACCGCGAGCCTGCTGCGATCATCCGCGCCAAGCCAAGCTGAAAGCTCGGCTCGCTTGCGTGGGCCGTATCCTCCCAGAACAGAACAAGCGGATGAATCCCCCGGCTTGCGAGCCAATGAAGCAGAGCCGGAAGATAAGCGAGGTCCTTGTCGCGCCGTGAGGATATGAAAAACTTGTCGATCCAGGGAACGGTGAAGGAGGCAATCTCTCCCCGGTCGAGCGCCGCTTGACCCTGGCTCAAAAGGGCCGCAAGCCGGATGAAGCCCGGCTTCCAGAGCCTCCGTTGGGCGGAGGCATAAGCAATGAGATCGGACGGCTCCTGTCTCTGGTGGGGTGCGACGGCTCCCTGGAGAGTGGCACGATGGATTCCAGTCATGCCGCTCACGTCGTTGCCAGAGGTGCTCATGGCAAGATCTGCCGCCATGTCTCGAATCCTGTGAGCCTCGGGGTGAAGGCGGTCATCTAAGCGGGAGCAAAGCTCCATCTCAACCATCACGTGCATCCATCGCGGTTGGATGAGTCGGTTTTGTCTCAAATTCAAAATCGCATCGAGGCCGTTTCCCGGCTGGCGCTCCCGGTCGGCGATTTGAGCTGCCTCGGTTAGAGCTCTCCCAGCGAATGCCTCGCGCCGCCGTTGGTCCGGGAATGCCTCGACCAGGGGCTCGAAGCCCCATCCGCCCATCGCGGCGAGCGTGGCGTTGTGGAGGCTCAAGACCACTCTGCCCGTGCGCGTGCCGACCCTGTGAGCCAGCTTCCTCTGAGCGCGGATTTCCTGCTCTTGCAGCTCGATCAGTCGCTCAAGGTAGCGGAGGGACAGGGGGCCGTACCCACCCCAATAGGTGAGCCTGGTAGCAGGACGCGCGCTTCGGGCTCCTTGGCGCTCGTGCGTTCCGGAAGGGTGAGCCTGGGAATGGGCGTGAGCACGGCAACCGTTTTCAGCGGGTGCCGTGATGGCCCGGCAGACCTTCAACCACCTAGCCGGCGTGAGCCGCTGTCGGCGCCTGGCTCGCAAATTGCTCCAAAGGGCCGCAAGATCGGCCGTGGTGGGAGCTGCCCAAGCTGCCACAGGGCGCTGGCATCGTTTGAGAAGGCATCTTATCTTGCGCCTTGACGGGGCTGTGCGCTTTCCGAAGCCGAAGACGAGGAGCTGCTGAACGATCCGATCCCCAAAATCATGCAACAGGAATCGGCCGGCGAGGAGCCGCTGGGCGGCGGCTCGGGTGCATCGACGCAAAAGATGTTCAAGGCCGGCCCGCAAGGTGGCTTCTTGGGGCAGGCCCCGAAGGGTGGCTACCAGATCGCATGCCAGTTCAAAAAGGGCCACTTGCAGCTTCGGCGGGAGGAGGGGCAGTCGGTGGTGATGCGCCACGAGCAGATCGACGAGATAGGCGAGCTCGTCTTCCAGCGGGGGATGCAGGAGCAGCAGCAGGGCCGCTTCCCCATAGGGTTCGGAGGGATGAGCGCAAAGCCGCATCAGGGACCGGACGTGCGGGACAGACAGGCGTCCTTCCCGCAGCACCTTGTGCCGCAAGCTGGACAGAAAACGAGCGGTGGCGGGATCTTTCCGTGACATTGCCGGGTGCTCTTTTTCCAGGAGGCGTTGCATCGGCCGGGTAAAGACTTCTTGTAGCACGAAACAGACGGACTGCTTGACCGAAGTCAAGGGCAAATTCAGAAAATTCAGCGAAAGTGGGACAAAGCTATTGACTCCACAAAAAGTTTGGATATCCTAATCAGCGTGTGGATCAACAAAGGAGACTTGGTGATGTTCGGCGGGTGGAAGTGCAGGGAGAGACACGGTTGCTGTTGCGGGCATAGCGCAGAAGGGCCTCAATCCGTCCCCCTTTGCGAGGCGGCACCGGGGAAGCGGGTCAAGGTGATGCGCATCGTTGGCGGGCGGCAGGTTTGTGCCCGGATGGCGGCCATGGGGATTTACCCGGGTGCCGAGGTGGAGCTGCTGCCGCAAAGCTGCGGGGCACCGTGCCTGGTTCGGGTGCATGGCGGGACGCTGAGTCTTGGTGCTGGGCTGACGCGCCACATCATGGTCTCCCCCACGATTTGACCGGACGCACTTCACCTGCGCACCGTGCGGGCGAATCTTGAGATCCGGGGTTAGGAATCGAGCTATTTCAAACGATCGAGGCGGTTGATTCAACCGCCTCTTTTTATGGCTTCCTGCTTGGGGAGCCACGTGGGTGGGCAGAGAGCACGTGATGCAAACCATTAATCTCCGACAAATGCAGCCCGGGCAGAAAGGACTCATCGCTCGTGTGAGCGCTCAGGGGGAGCTGGGAAGGCGAATCCGCGATATGGGCCTGGTTCCGGGCACGTTCATTCAGGTTCAGGGTCGCGCGCCACTCAAGGATCCCGTGGCCATCCGCACGCGCGATTTCACGCTCACTCTGCGAAACAACGAGGCGGACTTCATCGAGGTCACGCTGGAAGAGCAGCCATGAGCCAGGACCTTCGGGAAGTCCTGGTTGCTCTGGCTGGCAATCCCAATTGCGGCAAGACGACGCTTTTCAACGCCATTACGGGCGCCCGCCAGCACGTGGGCAACTACCCGGGGATCACGGTGGAAAAAAAAGAAGGCGTCGTCGAAGTGGGCGACCACCGTCTGCGGCTGGTCGATCTGCCGGGGACCTATTCCCTCACGGCCTATTCCATGGAAGAGCTTGTGGCGCGGGATTTCCTGGTTGTCGAGCGGCCCCGGGCCCTTGTCAACATCGTGGATGCCTCGAACCTCGAGCGCAATCTCTACCTCACCGTTCAGCTCATGGAGCTTGGCATTCCCATCGTCGTGGCTCTCAACATGGTGGA
>CALBZH010000030.1 GCA_937889795.1 uncultured Syntrophobacteraceae bacterium
GCTTTCCCGAAGAACTTCACCGGAAAGCGCCTTGAAAGCGTCGGAAAAACGCTCTTTCGCCTCACCCAGGAGGGCGACCTTCTCCTGGATGGCCAGCCTCTCGCTCTCCAGGCGGGTTTCCAGCTCTGTCAGGCGTGTCGCCAAACCGGTGTTCTCGCGCTGCCGACGCGAGAGCTCCTCTTCCCTCGCCGCGATCAACACCATGAGCTCAGGGATACGAAGACTCTTTTCCTCCGCAGCGGCCTTCTTCTCGGTGCAAACCTGGTATTCTTCGCGCACCCGCTTCTCCTCGGTCCGCGTGAGCTCCAGGATCCGATTGAGCTCCTGCACCTGCTGCTCCTTGGCCGTCAGACGCTCGCCAAGCGCTGTTCGCTCCACGTCCCATTCCCCCTGCAGCAAGTCATAGCGACGGCGCACACGCAGAAGGAAGCAAACCGACGTGATGAGAGCCCCCAACAGCAGACCGGCCGCGGTGAAGGCAAGAGCAAGGAGCCAGTAGTCAGAAATCCCTTCCATCCAGTCCTTTCTGTTTGCTCAAGGACGAGGATCTTCGCTAAACTGTGGTCCAAGGAAAAAACTGATTGTCGCTTCCACCCTATCAGAATCTTTTATGATCCAGTATCTTAAAAGTTGACTCGAAGCAAGTGGAGCACGTGGTGATGTGCCTTACGCCGTCTTCGCACCCTTCCCGCTCCACTCCTTGCGTGGAGCTCGACGTTCTCTGCGTTGGTCACGCCGCCTTCGACATCACGATGACCGTCGAGCGACATCCGGGGCCGGATGAGAAATGCGGAGCCACTGCCATGCTGTCCTCTGGCGGTGGACCGGCGGCAAATGCCAGCGTGGCCATCGCGAGGCTTGGCGGTCGCAGCGCGTTCCTGGGCTACCTTTCCACTGACCCGTTTGGTGCCAGACACATGGAGGATCTCGTCCGGGAATCCGTTCAAGTGGAATGGATTGTCAGGGGGCCTCATCCCAGCCCAATCTCAATGATTCTCGTGAAACCCGATGGGTCCAGAACCGTCGTCAATCACAAGGCCCAAACCCCGCCGCTCAACCCCGAGCAATTGTGCCAATTGTCCTGCCGCCCCAAAGTTGTTCTGCTCGATGGACACGAGCCGGATATTGCCGCATGCATCTTAAAGCATGCGTCGGAGGTGGGAGCAAAGATCGTGCTGGATGCGGGATCGGTCCACCGAGGCACTCTGGAGCTCCTGCCGCAGGCAAGCTTTGTGATCGCGTCCGAGCGTTTCGCCCTTGATTTCGCAAAGGTCGAGGATCCCGTTGTCGGGCTCAAGCACCTGAGCCGGCACACCGCATGGGCAGCGGTCACGTTGGGGCGCGAAGGAGTCGCCTGGTGTGACGGGTCCACCGTGCGGCAGCTCAGCGCCCATCCGGTCCGGGCTGTGGATACAACGGGGGCAGGAGATGTCTTTCATGGTGCCTTTGCCCTCGAGATTGCACGCGGAGCGTCGGTTGAGCGGGCCTTATACTTCGCCAATGCAGCGGCGGCCTTGGCCTGTACACGGCTCGGCGCCCGGGCGGGAGCCCCCCTGAGGAGCGAGGTGGACGACCTGCTGAACAGTCCGTGAGGCCGGGCAGGCCCAGGCTGGTCTTTCGTCCCGGAAACGGCCTTCGATACGGCCCTTCCTCCCCCAAGAGATTGAGAAAGAGGCAACGCATGCCAAGCGCATCACGAGAAGTTCAAGAATACCACGAGACGACCAAGCACCAGTTTCACCAATACGCCAGAGGGCCCGGCTACCTGGATTGGGCCAGCCAGCCCGACCCCTTTCGTCGCTACGAGGGGGCCCCCTTGATTCTTCTCGAAAGACCCTCCGCGGAGGAAACGGTCCTCTACGACCCGGTCATGAACGGGTCTCTGCCACCGGCTCGTCCCCTGACGCGCCTCAGCCTGTCAACGCTTCTGTTCCACAGTCTCGCACTCTCGGCCTGGAAGCAAGCGGGCTCGGAAAAGTGGGCGCTCCGGGTGAGCCCGTCGAGTGGAAACCTGCATCCCACTGAAGCCTACGTCATTTGCGGGCAGGTGGAAGGTCTCCACGGCTCTCCAGCGGTATTCCACTATGCCCCCAAAGTGCACGGGCTCGAGCTCAGGGCGGTTCTTCCAGACACGATCTGGCGGGAGTTGGCGGAGGGGCTGCCGCCGGGCGGCGCGCTGCTTGCGCTTTCGTCCATTCCTTGGCGTGAATCCTGGAAATATGGTGAACGGGCTTACCGCTACTGTCAATTGGATGTGGGGCACGCCTTGGGAGCCATCAGCGTGGCGGCTGCAGGATTGGGCTGGAGGGCCCTGCTGATGGATCATTTCTCTACGGACCAGGTGGCAGCCCTATGCGGTCTCGCCGACTCAGAAGGGCCAGAATCCGAGCATGCGGACTGCCTCGTTGCCCTAATCCCTGAAAGCTCAGCTGCAATCGCTCAGACATCCACGACTCGGGGAGCTGACCCCTCCGTTCTCGCTGCACTCGACTGGCAAGGCAGACCGAACCAGCTGAGTCGCTCCCATGCACGTTGGGAGCTCATCGATGACGTCGCTGCTGCCTGTAAGAAACCGCCAACGGACTGGGAATGGCCGTTCTCGGAAACCATGCCAAGCGTCCAGGAGGAGCAGCCGGTGCGTCCCATGAGTCTCAGCAGAATCGTCCGTCAAAGACGAAGCGCGGTTTCCATGGATGGAGTTTCCTCAATGGAACGTACTGACTTTTTTCGCATGCTCCAGCGACTCGTGGCCGCGGAGGCACGGCCGCCATTCTGTTCTCTGCCATGGTCGTCCCGAGCGCATCTGGCTGTCTTCGTTCACCGTGTCTCCGGGCTCAGGCAAGGGCTTTACTTCCTTTGCCGAAATAACGGAGAAGAGGCGGCGCTGAAGCAGTCGATGCAGGATCACTTCCTTTGGGAAAGACCGGCCGGCTGCCCCGAGGCGCTGCCATTCTTCTTGCTGATGGATGGCGACATGAGGAAGGTTGCCACACAGGTTTCCTGCTATCAAGACATCGCTGGAGAAGGCTGTTTTAGCGTGGCAATGATCGT
>CALBZH010000031.1 GCA_937889795.1 uncultured Syntrophobacteraceae bacterium
TGAGCTTGCAGGCGAATCCCCTGATTCCCTGTCGAGTGAAAGCGAGCGTCTGATCGGACGGGCCGCTTCCGTTGCCTTCTTCCGTCCGCCTTTGCCTTCGCAAAATGGCCTCCCATCCCCTTTGGGGCACCCGTTCGAGATGCTCCCCAACCCTTCAATCGCACTCAATACTTTCTGAGATCTCCCCGTCTGTGTCAAGGCGACTTGGTATGTCAATTGCTAATCCTTGAACAGCACATCAACGGATTCCTAAGGTCCATGCCACCCATCACTGCCCAGCAGAGTGAGGAATCACCTGAGCAGTCATTCCGCCTCAAGTCGTGATGACTGTTCGGGCTCCGGATAGCTTTCTGCGCGAGGCTCGTCACGCAACCTCACAGGGGGTGCGGGTGCAGCCGGCATCCGTAGTTTTGCCGAGTATTGCAATTGCGGAAGAGTGACACGATCCCCATGGAACCAGGCCAGTTAGGCGAGCCCGGGGCGATGCGGTCCCGGAGCGACATGGAGAGCTATGAACGGTCCCGATTACCCCGCTCAAAGCAAACGTCTGAAATGGATGCCTCGATGGCTGGGTTGCCTGCCCTTCGCCTTCTGCTTGCTGCTTCTCTGGCAAGGTTGGTGCCCGGGCGCCGAGTCAACCGGGACGCGGGGAGCCTTTGACGGGGGCGGCACCGCGCAAAGCCTCTCGGCCGGAAGCGCTTCGGAGGACTCTCGGGGCGTTGTTCGCATCGGGGTCCCGGCCTACCGTGGGCGCGAGGCCAGTCTGGCCGAGTGGGCCCCGATGGTGGAGCAGTTGAGCAGCCAGCTGGCGCCCGCACGCTTCGAGATTGTTCCCTTGTCCTCGAACGAAATCGAAAAGGAGGCCGAAGCTCACTCGGTCGATATTCTCGTGATGAACCCCTCTCTGGGTCTCCAGAGCACCGAATCAGCCGTCAGGGAGTCTTTCAGGGCGATCAAGCCGCCTTCCGCCTCGCAGGAGCACGGCAAGGTTTTCTCTCTTCAGATGCTCGGCCGATACAGGCTCTACCTTGGAGTTGCTTTGGGAGCCGCCGTTGGCATGGTCGTCCTCCTGACGCTGATCCTGCGCACAAGCTTGAAGCTCAAGCGTGCCGTGACGGCTCTCGAGGTGTCCAAAGGAGAATGGGAGCGTACCTTCGACGCTTTGCCTGACTTGGTGGCAGTCATCAGCCGCGACAAGACGCTCCTTCGAGTCAACCGGGCCATGGCGGAGCGCTACGGACTCACTCGGGACGCATGCAAAGGCAGGCTCTGCTACGACGTGATCCACTGTGAGGCACTGGAGGCGATCTGCCCGCATTATGAAGGGCTTAGCGGAAAGTACCCCTCTCCGATCGAGCTCTATGAAGCCTCTCTCGACAGCTACCTCCTCGTTACCTACACGCCCATCTTCGATGCCGACGGGCAGCACTCCGGCAGCATCTTCGCGGCGATGGACGTCACGGAGCTCAAGCGGTCGGAGAAGGCTTTGCGAGAAAGCGAGCGGTCCTTCCGGCACCTGTTTGAGGAATCAGCCGATCCCATTGTCATCTTGGATGAGGATCGCATGATCGACTGCAACCCAGCGACGCTATCGCTGTTCGGCTACGCGAAGAAGGAGGAGTTGCGGTCTCGGGGCTTCTGGGAGCTCTCACCCCCCGTCCAACCGGACGGCGAAGCGTCACGGCACAAAAGCAATGAAATGCTTCTCAGGGCCATGACCGAAGGCCATCTCTGCTTTGAGTGGCAATGCAGCAGGGCTGACGGCAGTGAATTCCCCGCATCGGTCATGCTGACGCCCATCACGCTTCATGGCAACCCGGTCTTTCATGCCACTCTTCGGGACATCACCGATGCCAAGCGGATCGAAGACGACCTGAAACGCTCGAAGCTGGAGCTGGAGCAGATCAACGAGCAGTTGGAGCAGACCATCGCCCGCGCCAACCAGATGGCCGTTCAGGCCGAGCTGGCCAACGTTGCCAAGTCTCAGTTTCTGGCGAAGATGAGTCATGAGATTCGAACCCCCATGAACGGTGTCATTGGAATGACGGAGCTGCTCCTGGAGACCGAGCTGGATCCCGAGCAGCGAAAGTACACTGAACTGGCCAGAACGGGCGCGGAAAGCCTGCTGCACCTCCTCAACGACATTCTGGACTTCTCCAAGATCGAAGCCGGCAAGCTGACGTTGGAGAGTCTGGATTTTGATCTGCGCTCGAGCATGGAAGAAACCATGGATATGCTGGCCGTCCGCGCGGGCGAAAAGGGCCTCGAGCTGGTCTGCATCGTGGGTCCCGAAGTCCCGTCCCTGCTGCGGGGCGACCCCGGCCGGCTGCGCCAGATCCTTGTCAACCTGGCGGGGAATGCAATCAAGTTCACCAAGGAGGGAGAAGTTGTTGTTCGTGTCGATCTCCTTGAGGAGGACGAAGCCTCTGTGCGGCTGAGCTGTGCCGTCACGGATACAGGAATCGGCATTCCAGTGGATCGGGTGAGTCGCCTCTTCCAACCGTTCACTCAGGCTGACGAGTCCACCACGCGCAAATTCGGTGGAACCGGCCTGGGTCTGGCGATCTCGAAACAACTGGCGGAGCTCATGGGTGGTGAAATCGGGGTGGAGAGCAACCTCGGAGAAGGCTCCAGGTTCTGGTTCACGGTGAAGCTGGCAAAACAGGCTGCCGTGGAACATTCGCTCCCCGACTCTCTCGCCGAGCTTCGCGACCTTCGGGTCCTTGTTGCGGACGACAGTCGTTCGAGCCGAGAGCTGCTTCGGATGAGCTTGGAGTCGTGGGGATGCCGGATCGAGGAGGTCGAGAGCGGCGCCGCCGCTCTGAGACGACTGAGTGAAGCCGTGGTCGATGGGGATCCGTTTCAGATCGCCCTTGTGGACTTGTTGATGCCCGGACCCAACGGATCCAGGCTCGGCGATGCGCTGAAGGAGATGGCACTGCTTGGAGGGACACGAATCATCGCCATGATGCCCCTTGGGCAGAGGGAGAGTACGGCGGCTCATCACAACGGCTCTATGGCTTCAATCTCCAAACCTGTGCGGCAGGCACAGCTTTTGAAAAGCCTTGCTGGCTCAATAAGTCAGCCGGATGGTGCAATGGACGAGAGCGGTCCGTCGATGGATCGTTTGAGCCAACCCCCAGCGGGGTCATTGAGCCGTGCACGCCTTCTGCTTGCCGAGGATCAGTTCACCAACCAACAGGTCGCTCAAGCAATCCTATCGAAGCTCGGGTACGAGGCCGACGTGGTGTCGAATGGCTTGGAGGCGCTGAGGGCCCTGGAGCGCAAGGACTATGACCTGGTCTTCATGGACTGCCAGATGCCCGAAATGGATGGTTATCGGGCGACCCGAGTCATCCGCAATCCCAAGTCCCGGGTCCGCAGTCACGAAATACCGGTCATCGCTTTGACGGCAAATGCCTCCCCCGATGACAGGGAGAAGTGCATCCGGGCCGGCATGAGTGACTACCTTGCCAAGCCAATCAGGCACAAGGCCGTGCTGGAGATGCTCGATCGCTGGCTTCCCAAGACGCTTCAGGAAAACACGACGGCCCCTGCTTCCGAAGGAAAGACGACACCGACGGTCGTTTACGGTGAATCGGACACCGATGTTTTCAGCGAATCGGACCTGATGGATCGGCTCATGGGGGATTCGGAGCTGGCCTCGACCATCATTGAGGGCTTTCTGGAAGACATGACGATTCAGATCGAATCCCTGAGGCACTCGGTCGAAGCCGACAATTGTGTCGAGGCTCGGCGACTGGCGCACATGATCAAAGGAGCGGCCGCGAACATCGGGGCTCCCCTGTTCAAGAGGGCTGCCCAGGAGATGGAAAGAGCGGCGGAGGCCGGACAAGTCGAGTCGCTGCGGCAAGGGCTTCCCGAGCTTCGTGGCCGGTATGCCCAGCTAGAAGGGACTCTGAGACGGAATCGAAGTACCTTGTGATAGGAGCGACCTCTCGATGAAATCATTAGTGGTAGAAGACGACGTGACCAGCAGGCTGTATCTCAGCACATTGCTTCAGGATTTTGGCGAGACCCACGCTGTTGTGAACGGCGAGGAAGCGGTGAGTGCCTTTTCCATTGCCATGGACAAGGGGAGGCCGTATGACCTCGTCTGTCTGGACATCATGATGCCCGAGCTGGACGGTCAGGACACGCTTCGAGCCATTCGCGCCCTCGAGGAAAAGGCCGGGGTTCTGGTCGGCCGTGGAGCCAAGGTCATCATGGTGTCCGCCTTGGGAGACAAGGACAACGTCCTTACCGCCTTCAGGGAGCTGTGTGACGCCTACCTCGTAAAGCCTACTTCGAAAGCCCAGCTACACCGGCAGCTGCAGACTCTCGGGCTCGCGGGATGAGATGGCCCATGCGACTGCTGCTTGCCGATGATGATTTCACTTCCCGTCAAATCCTTCAGGCCATGCTGACGAAATGGGGATTTGAAGTGGACCCCGTCCACGACGGTAACGAGGCCTGGCAGGCATTGAGCCGGCCGGATGCTCCTCGGATTGCCATCCTGGACTGGATCATGCCCGGCATGGATGGGCTGGAAGTCGTTCGCAAGCTGAGGGCGCAGGAAACCACCGACCCCCGTTACGTCATCATTCTGACTTCCAGAGACCAGAAGAAGGACCTTGCCGAAGCACTGAATGCGGGGGCCGACGACTATATCACCAAGCCCTTCAACACCGACGAGCTGCTAGCGCGCATCGGCGTCGGAATCCGGGTGACGGGGCTTCAGGCATCGTTGGCCGCACGCGTGAGGGAGCTTCACGAGGCCAACGCAACCATCGCGCAGCTCGCCTGCACGGATGAGCTGACCCAGCTGGCGAACCGCCGCTCGTTCAATGACCGGCTGACGAGGGAGCTTAGCGCAGCCAGTCGCCATGGATACTCCCTGGCATTGATCATGGCGGATCTGGATCACTTCAAGAATGTCAACGATTCCTTCGGACACGATGCCGGGGATCGTGTCATCGAAGCCTTTGCAGGTCTTCTGCTCCAGGCGGTGCGACGGGAGGATCAGCCCGCCCGATGGGGAGGAGAGGAATTCGCCATCCTGCTGTCCCATACCGATGCCGCCGGAGGGTCGATGGTGGCCGAGCGCATTCGATCCGCCTTCGAGCAGACGCGGTGTAACGGGGTGAGTCTTCCTTTGACAGCAAGCTTTGGAGTGGCCGGGCTGGTCGAGGGGGATACGGGTGAAAGCCTCTTGAGACGAGCGGACAGCGCTCTCATGCGGGCCAAAACCCAGGGGCGCAACCGGGTGGTGGTCGCCCGCGAGGAGGGGAAATATGCTGAAACGGACAGCCTCTCCAAGCCGATCGGTGCGGAAAGCTCCCTCGTACTCATTGTGGACGATGATCCGGTCACCGTCATGATGCTGGGCGGGATTCTGGGAAATGCCGGGTTTGGGACGGCAAGCGCCAGCAGCGGTGGCGAGGCGATCACCCAGTCCCTTGCGTTGAGGCCGGATCTGGTCTTACTGGACGTTCATCTGCCGGATATGGACGGATTCACCGTCTGCAAGCGCATTCAATCGAATTCCACAATGGCGGACACGCCCATTCTCTTCATCTCCGCCACCGAAGACACGTTGGTCAAGGCACAGGGCTTCGATGCCGGCGGGGTCGACTACATCACCAAGCCCCTGGCGGGCGTGGAAGTGATCGCACGGGTGAGGACCCACCTTCGGCTCAAGCATGCCTATGAAACGCTGGAGCGCCTCCAGGCCGAGCGGGTGGAGCGACTCGCCGCCACCCAGAAGATGATTCTCCCGCCACCCGACCTCATGCCGGATGCCCGGTTTGCGGTGGCCCTGAAGCAGATCCACGGGGCCGGGGGGGATTTCTACGACGTCATTCCCGTGGGGGAAAGCCTCGTGGATTACATCGTTGCCGATGCGAGCGGTCATGAGCTGGAGACGTCTCTCTGGACCACGGCCATGAAGACCCTCCTGCATGAGCACGCCCGGTCCATGCTCGACCCGACGGGAATCCTCAAGGCGGTCAACAGGTCTCTGTGCCGGGTCATGCCGGATGGCATCTTCTTCACGGTCCTCTACGCACGGCTGAACCGGCAAAGCGGCCTTCTGACCCTCGTGAATGGCGGCCATCCTCCCGCAATCTGCCTCCGAAAGGGAGACCCGTTTGCCGTGATCGACCAGACGGGGGATGTCATCGGCGCCTTTGCGGACGCCGTTTTCGAGACGACGGACATCCAGCTGAGCAGGGGGGATCGGTTCTTTCTGTACACGGATGGACTCGTGGAAAACAACAGCGGAGGCCGGAGCACTGGCATCGCCGCCCTCGGCGGTCTTTTTCAGTCGTACCGGGATCTCCCTCTGGCTGAGGTCGTGGATGCGGCTACGGTTGAAGTGCTGACAAGCCTCGACACCACGGACGATATCGTTTTGCTAGGGGTGGAGATGTGAGCCCATCCGGCGCAAACAGATCAGGCGTTCTGTGTCGTGCGATCCGCTCCGTCGCATCGGAGGTGGATGAGCTGTGCCGCGAGGCACGAAACTTGATCGCCTCGGCGGGGTACCCCGAAGAGATCTTTCCGGTTGAGCTTCTGCTCCGCGAGAGTCTGAACAACGCCATGATCCACGGCAATGGCAACGACGGGGCGAAGTGGATTTGGGCCAAGGTGAGGGTCGGAGCACAATGCATCCTGCTCAGCGTGCTGGACGAGGGGCTGGGATTCGACTGCAGCATGCCCCGCAACCGGGCTCCCGACGTTGGGGCCACCTGCGGGAGAGGGCTGTTCATCTACACATTGTACGCAAATCGGGTGTTTTTCAACGGGAAAGGCAACCACGTCTGTTTGTGGCGGTCCGTGATCCGGGAGAAGGAGAGGAGCAATCGTGAGTGAATTTGAGATTAGACGCGATGGAGACAGGCTTGAAGTCATCCTCCTGGGCGACCTGACCGCCTCCGTGGTCCCGGTCCTCAAACCCGCGCTCATGAGTGCGCTGGAGGAGGGGGGGACGGAGGTCGAGTTCGATTTTGACAAAACCGTCGTCATCGACTCCACCGGCATCGGATTTCTGATCGCCGCCTACAACAGCCTTCAAAAGAAAACCGGGACCGTTCGCATCGTTCAGGCGTCCAACGACATCTTTCGCCTGCTTCAGAGCATGCGGCTTGAAAAGCGGCTCAGCGTAGCGACCCGCTAGACACGGAGGAAGACAGCATGAACATGCAGGACGACCTGCTCAGGGATTTCGTCGCCGAAGCACGCGAGCACCTTGGGGACATCGAAATGGACCTGCTCACGATCGAAGAGGGGGGGGCCGACATCGACGAGGAGCTCGTCAACAAGGTGTTCCGGGCGGCGCATTCGATCAAAGGCGGCAGCAGCTTCTTCGGGCTGACGAAGATCAAGGAGCTGGCACACAAGGCGGAAACCGTCCTGGACATGATCCGGTCGCGCCAGATGGTGCCGAACCCCGAGATCACGAACATTCTCCTGGCTGCGTTCGATCGGCTGCGAGACATGATCAACAACGTGGACGAGAGCGAAGACGTCGACATTTTCGAGCATGTCGCCAGCCTGACCCAGCTTGCTTCCTCGTACCTGCCCGAAAACCGGAAAGAGTCCCTCACTCAGGTGGCCATCCTGCAGCCCAGCGAGGACGTTCAGCCGGTGGCGGTCCCCCAAATCGATTTCGATCGGGCGCGGCGCACGGGTCAGTACATCTACCTGATCCTGTTCGACCTCATCCACGACATCGAACGGAAGGGCAAGAACGTCCTCCAGGTGTTCAAGGACCTGCTCGCGTCCGGCGAAATCCTGGACTGCGCGCCGGACTTTGATGCGGTCGGCACCCTCGACGATCCGATCTCCAACCAGATTCCGCTGCGCATGACGTTTGCCTCGATCATCGAGCCGGACGTCATAGGCGTCCTTTTCGAGGTGTCGGACGAAAAGATCGAGCTGCTGTTCGA
>CALBZH010000032.1 GCA_937889795.1 uncultured Syntrophobacteraceae bacterium
GGCTCAAAGAGGATGCATTCGTCGCCGGGGCTCAGAAGAGCCAGGCAAGCACTGTAGAATGCTCCCGTGGCTCCCGCGCTGACGATGACCTCGCCGTGAGGATCGAAGGCCAAGCCGGTAGAGCGCTCCTGCTTGGCGGCAATGGCTTTGCGCAGCTCTTCGAGTCCATCGTAGCGTGTATACGTGTTGTATCCGGAATCAATGGCTTCCTGAGCCGCGCGCCGAATCACGGCGGGCACCTCGGTATCACAGACGCCCTGGGCCAGGTTGATGCCACCGATGCGTGCGCATTCAAGGGTCATGCGGCGGATATCGGATTGGTCGACACAATCCATGCGGGTACTCAGCGTGAGGGCCATAAGCTCCCCCTCCCGGATCGCTCAGGATCCTGTGTGATGCTATTGTCAGTCGCTGGAGACAAAACGAGGAAAGTCTGCCTCGCTCGCGGCTTTCAGGGTGGGCAGCGCGGCATCTTTCGTTGACAGGACCGGCTCCCTGACAGGCCAGGGAATTCCAAGGGTTGGACAATTCCAGAGAATCCCCCGCTCTTCAGGGGGAGCATAATAGTCCGTGCACTTATACAAGACCACGGCTGTCTCACTCAGCACGCAAAAGCCATGGGCGAACCCTTCCGGAACGTAGATTTGCCGGTGATCGTCCGAAGAAAGCTCAATGCCCACCCAACGCCCGAAGGTCGAAGAGCCCACGCGAATGTCCACGGCAACGTCGAAAATGCAGCCCTGCATGACGGTCACGAGCTTGCCCTGCGGCCGTCCCAGCTGATAGTGCAACCCCCTCAAAATCCCGCGACTGGAGCAGGAAAGATTGTCCTGAACAAAGGACGCACGGATTCCGAGCTCGGGATAGCGCTGGCTCTGATAGGTCTCGAGCAAGTAGCCGCGGGGATCCCGATAGACATCAGGCTCGACGATCATGACTTCAGGCAGTTCGGTGGACCATACTCTCATGGGAGCTCTCTTTGTGGCAACGGCAACGGTTCAACGGTGTCGGGCGCTGGCTCCAACGGACGCATTCGCCTGGCTCCGCGCTCGATGAGCAACTACCACAGGGCTGAATCAGGCGCAAGCCTCCGGTGCATCAAATGCAAATTGGTTTTGACAGACGGAAGATCATTCATTAAGGAAGCGGCATCGAAGCTGGCTGCAGAGCCGGCATCAAAGAAGTTCACTCGAGAGCATGGAGGCCGCCGCATGGAGGAGCAATTCACGGAACAGTTGCACCGGTGGAAAGAATCAATGGAACAAGCCTGGCGACGGATCCCAAAGCCATATCGCAATGATCACACCGTCCGCCGTACGCTTCAGTGCCATCTATACGGGCGGCTCATCGAAGCCGGCTTCAAGGTGGTCGCGGACTACCTTCCACCGAGAATCGCAGATCGTCCGGTGGACCTCATCGCCCTCAACGCGGAGATGGAGATTGTGTACGCGCTGTGTATCGACAATCTCGTGAGTTTGCCTGCCGTCAAGAGCTTGAGCAGTTTCGAAGCCGCGAACAAGGCGATCTTCACGACCAGCTTCCTTGAAAAGAAGGTGAAAGAAAGCCGCTTCTTCCTCAAGCCTGAAATCGAGCATGTGCATCTCAAACCGTTTGAACAGGCGGATAAGTAAGGAGTTTGTGAACACTGTCGTATGAGGACCCGGTGACGCATACCCGATGCCCGTCCTTAACTGGCTTGCGCCGGGGTATGGCCGCCTCTGATATTGAGCTTATTCTCACATGGGACAAAGTGGCTCCAGGAGGCCGTTCGCCTTTGTGCATTTCGTAACAATATAGAATCAATAACAATTCCCCTTGACAGGGTTTCGCAGCGCGTGTCATAACATCTTCGAAAGTGCACAGGGTTTCGAAGCAAGTAGTTTAACGTTGGACGGATACCACTAACGGGGTCGACCGAATCGGCCAGAAAGGAGGGCAACATCCAGGAGTCTAGCGCTCCTCATGAAGGAGTGTCGGTTGCAGTTCTTCTCCATTCCTCCCAACAAATCGGCATCTGGAATTGCGAAGCATCCACGCGACAGGATCATTGATCTGTGGTGGGGTGCGTAGGGTCTGGTTCTGCTGCTGAATTTCCTGCTCTCTTCCTGTCGACCAGTTCATTCTCCGACGCGGCATCTCATCTCTCATTCTCGACATGGTGCTTTATCGCGGTTTCAAAAGCACTCATCTGCTCGCGGTGCGTGAGCAACCATGCATGGCGAGCACAGGCTGGGAGCCAAGTCCTTTAGTTTTTTTTTCTGCATTTTTTGATCTCATATGGATCGACTCAGACAGTCATAAGGAGACAAAGATGGCAGCACCTGAAAAGGTTCCAAGCAAGGCGTGGGTTGTCACATTTGCTGGTACCGCTATCAACTTATGCCTCGGTATTCTTTACGCATGGAGCGTATGGAAAGCGGCACTCCTCTATAACAAGGAGCATGCCGCCGGGACGGCCATGACGGGAATCAATGAAGGCTGGGTCTATCTCAACGACGCGCAGGCCACCTGGGCTTACGCCATCTGCGGTTTTGTTTTCGCATTGTTCATGATTCCCGGCGGTCGTATTCAGGACAAGTACGGACCGAAAGTCGGCGCCACGCTCGGCGGCTTGCTGCTGGCAGCAGGCTGTATCATTTCAGGGTTGATGAAGAGCTATACCGGGCTTGTCATTGGCTTTGGTATTTTCGGAGGCATGGGCATGGGCATCGGCTATGCCGCGCCGACCCCTGCAGCTGTGAAGTGGTTTGGACCTCACAAACGCGGCCTCATCGTGGGGCTCGTAGTTGGTGGTTACGGGGGCGCCGCGATTTACATCGCTCCTCTGGCAAAGTACTTGATTTCGACATACGGAATTTCTGGCAGTTTCATCGGCTTGGGTATCCTGTTTGCCATCGTGGTCATCATTGCCGGACAGTTGCTGGCATGGCCAGAGCCTGGATATGTTCCTCCACCACCACCGTCGGCTCTTAAGGCCACAGCCGGTGCGCCAGTTCAAACCAGCCTGACCGCCGTCGACTGGGTTGCCGGGGACATGGTGAAGACGGTCCAGTTCTATGCCTTGGTCTTCATGTTCATTGGCACCTCCCAGTCTGGCTTGTTGATCATCGGCAACGCAGCGCCCATGCTCAGCAAGACGGCGGCTGGCATTGCCTTCTTCGCCGCCAATGCATGGATTTTGGCATCCTACGGTGGCTTTGTGAACGCCGCGGGACGTATCGGTACCGGCCTTTACTCGGACAAGATCGGCCGAACCAACGCGTATTTGCTCAATTGCACCATTTCGGCGCTCTGCCTCTTCCTGATGCCCATGATTATGAAGAGCGGCAGCGTTCTCCTGCTCTTCTTGGCCGTGGGTATCGCTTACTGGCAGTATGGTGGCGGTCTTTCGCTGCTGCCCGCCTTCACGGCCGACTTCTTCGGCCCCAAGAACCTTGGATTCAACTACGGCCTGGTGTTCATCGGCTGGGGCATCGCCTTCTTCGTGCCTCAGGCCGCTGGCTTCATCAAGGATGCCACGGGAAGCCTGGATTATGC